>JBIJDE010000102.1:0-11935 GCA_044344305.1 Armatimonadota bacterium | reverse complement strand
TGGATGATTTCTGTAATATTGCCATTTGTCATTTTAATTTGTACTTTCTCAATGCTAAATAACGAAAATCAAAATAATTCAGTTATTAAAATGATTTATTTTGGATATCTGTTATTAAATATCTTTATTGGAATCGGATGGTATAAAAAGAATATTATTAAGTGGTGTATTGTTATGATATTGCCATATATAATCTTTATCTATTCGTTATCATTTTTAGTAAATGTTGAATATCGTGATTTCATTCCTCAACTGATTTATTCTGGAATTATAATATTTATTTTTATGATAGGATTTGGGTTATTTAAAAAAAATATAGTCGCTAAATGGGTTACTTTAATACTTCCATATTTAATATTAGGTTTTAGTATATTTTGGTTTATCGTCTATTTAGATGAAGATGCATGGTTTAGAGATTTATTACTAATAGGCGGTACAATTTTTATGGTTATTGCTTTATATTTCGCAGCAGTTGCATTTTTAATTTCCAGACCTAAAATAAAGATATTGTTTGAAAAAGTGAATGTTACAGATGTCGATAAAGATGATGTTTCTTCATATTCTGAGTTTTAATCTTGTAAATTTTCCTGTCTGAACCACTATTTTAAGATATTAATCGATTAAAGGACTATAATCCACAAATCCTAAAATCCCCCCAAATCGTGGTTCAAGACAAAAAAGACAATATTTTGCTGGTATCTATAATAATCTGGTAAAATATCGCAATAAACTCTGCGGTTAAGAGAATAATAATTATGAAATTGAAAATTATTGAGAAAAAGGAAATACCATCGAAACTGATAAGTGCTTCTGTTTTGTATATTATCCCAGCTGTTTACGTGATATTTGCTACCATGAACCAGATTGTTGAAGATTTATTTTTAAATTTTAAAAATTGTATCATGGTAATAAGTACTTCTTGGACTTCATTACTGGTTGTATACCACATTTTGATTGGCATAGGTTTATATAAAAGAAATATCATAGCCTGGTGGGCTTCATTTGTCTGGCCAATTATATGTTTATTTCTCTCAATTTTATTATTTATACTTTCATTTGAATACAAAGGACGAGAACCGTTACCATTTTGGATGGGTCTCAGTTCGATAGCAATGGTAGTAATTTATTATGGAATAATAATTCGAATAATCACCAGACCTGAAATAAAGATATTATTCAAAACAACTGATAAAAGAAATCTGAATATGCTAAATGGATCAGAATCATCTTTACCTAAAACTTATTCGCTTTCCCCACATCTTTCTGTATTGCATTGCGCCACCAACACTGGGATGCTTGTTGATGGCAATAAAATTCTGCTGATTGATTGCGGTGCTGGAACAGTTGAAGAGTTAATCGGACAGCAGGTGGATACTATACTGCTGACTCATTACCACCGTGATGGATTTTGCGATATTTGGAAGATGGGAGATGTATCGGTGTGGGCATCAAAAGCAGAACAACAATGGCTGGAAAACGCAGAGGATTTCTGGAATGACTTGAAAAATCGCTGGCACCTGTATAACTACCGTCCCAGCCACTTGGTGGCGGTGGAAAATATTAAACTTAAGCACAGTTTGAGAGATTTGGAAACCTTTGGTTGGGGGGCGACAACAATCACCGCCATCGCCACCTCCGGCCATACCGATGGCAGTATGAGTTATCTGGTGCAGGTTGATGGCATCCGAGTGGTATTCACCGGCGATATGATTTATGACGCGGGGCAGATATGGGAGTTGTTGAGTCTTCAGCATGGTGATGAAAATTTGTGGGATTATCACGCTTTTCTGGGCGGCAGGGGTGAACTGATTACAAGTCTGCGCAAGGTGTTGGAGTTCTCGCCGGATGCGCTGATTCCCACCCATGGCGTCATTATGAATGACCCGAAGGCGGCGGTTGATTTGCTGGCGGAAAGGCTGGACGCGGCATGGGAGAATTATATATCGGTAAACACCATCCGGTCGTATTTCCCGGATAAGTTCACCAATAAACCAGAATACATACCTATTCGCGATGCGTCGCCGGCACCGGCGTGCCTTCGCCATATCGACACTTCATGGATACTCATCAGCAATACCGGCGCGGCTTTTGTGATGGATTGCGGCACACCAGGTGTTGTCAGCGAGTTGCAGCGAATGCTGGATGTTGGTGAAATAAATGCGGTGGAAGGCCTGTGGATTACCCACATGCATGATGATCATGTAAATCTAATTCCCGAGTTCCAGAAGATTTTCGATTGTCCGTTATATGCCGACCCGGCAGTTGCCGATGTTATCACCGACCCACTCGCCTGGCGGATACCGTGCATCTCGCCAAGTGTGGCGCGAGTTGACCGTCGCACCGATGATGGCGAAAGTTGGCAATGGCACGAGTATACTCTGACCGCCTATAATTTTCCGGGACAGACCCTCTATCACGATGGCCTGCTGGTGGAAAGCGCGAATGGCCCGCGAATGTTCTTTGTCGGCGATTCATTTGCATTGGCTGGCATGGACGATTACTGCGCCCACAATCGCAACTTCCTTGGTGCCGGGGTGGGGTTTGACTATTGCATTGATCTGTTGCAGAAATTACAGCCCGACCTGCTGTTTAACCCCCATGTCGAAGGCGGTTTCAGCTTTACAACTGACGAATACCAACGCATGCGCGACAACCTGGCAACGCGTGAAGTCAACTATAATGAACTATTCCCCTGGGAACATCCAAACTTCGCGACAGATGATTTCTGGGCGCGATGCCACCCTTATGAACAGGACGTAAAACCAGGTGAGACAACATCGCTGAATGTAGTAATTACAAATCACGCCAATACCCCGCAAACGGTGACATTACAGGCAAAATCGCGCACAGATTGGGCAACCAATGAATCAGCCACCTCCATAGTGCAACCCAAGTCAGAAGCAACCATACCTATAACCATACAAGTGCCAAAAGATTTAAAAGCCGGCAGATATACAGTAGCAGTGGATGTAACCATGGGTGAAAGAATGTTGCCGGAGTTTACAGAAACGGTTTTAAAGAGAGAAGAGTGAGGGGTGAAGAGAGAAGAGAGAAGGGAGAAAAATTGTAAATTGCAAATGGCAAATGGCAAATTAATATTTCGATTTCGGTCGACTTCAAGCGATTGCAATCGACATGCAGTTTTAGTTCTTGGTTATAAATTTTAATGCTTACTTAAAACACTCAGTCACTGTTTAATTATTGGTATTTGCTTTATTAACACTAAAATTTTTTAAATTAATCATGTCATTCTTATCAAAAAATCTTAATAGAATCATGTTATTCTTTTATTGGAAGTTCACCAATTTCCTCGATACGCTGGCGGGGTAATTCTGCCCAACGAAGTTCGTCATCTGAAGGTCCGTTTTCCACGGTGAACATGTGTCGCCATCGTTTTTTGAATACAACGCCATTTTTAATAGTCTGGTATTTGAAGTTTACTGCCGGCGAGTTGTCAGTGGTGACATTTTCAAAGTGGTACATCTCCGCTGCTGGTTCATAAACCAGGCGATAACCTTTTTCTTTCATCCGGTAAAACAGGTCCAAGTCTTCAAACTGAACCGGGTTAAATATCTCGTCAAAATTACCGACTTCGTCCAATACAGATTTTTTAACTAATACACATGCGCTTGCAGACCCCTGGATATCCACGCGCTGGTTGTATCGCGGGTCATCATTTAATTGACCGCGACCGATATATCCGACAGTACCGGTGGGCGAAATTGCGATGGAGCAATGCTCAATAGCATATGGATGGAAGGGGAATAACAGTTTTGGCGTTACCAGAGCAATATCGTCGGATGAGTACAGTGTCTCGCGCAATTTAAACAGCCAATTCTTATCACGCAACACTATATCGTTATCCAAAAATGCAACTTCGCTGCCACGTGCCACCCCGATAGCCTGGTTGCGGGCGGTACATGCGCCGACGTTGCGGTCATTAATAATAATTGTTACAGGTATCCCTTTTTCTGCCGCAATTTTGCGAAACTCCAGCAGATACTCCGCTGTTCCGTCTTGCGACCCATTATCGACTAACACAAATTCGACGTCTACACCCTGGGTAAGGAGCAAACTTGTCAGGCAGCGTCGAGTATAATACAGCTTATTCATGCTGGGAATAATAAGGGAAATCATGCGTAAACCTCTATAGCATTTTCGACACAGAAACGAGGGAATTGTTACAATATTTTTTTATTACTGAACTTTCGCTTGTATTCAGTAAATACCGGGCAACCACAAGGGATTGCCCCTACAATATCTATAAAACCGAGAGCCCTGTAATTAATAATTTAATCTATTTCACTTTTTCCGCCGGTTTAGTCGGGTAAAGTTGGGTTACCGGGATAGTCTCCATCATGCCTGGCATGGTGCCACGCGGGGTTGCCCATTTCAGGTGGATACCATGATTGACCGTAGGATGAGTTCCACCCGGGTTGTAATAGATTTGTATTGGATAGCGTTTACCTGCTTCCATATATAACTCGTCATTAGTATTATTGCCGCTGACGTGGCTGAAGTCATGACCGTCGATGCTCCATTTCTGGTAAGGCATCCGTGGTAGCGACAAGGTATGCCAACCGGTGTATAGCGCCTCAATTTCTCCTGTGACGATTACACAATTACCGTTATACAGACGTAACCCATCTGGACCGGTACCTGTCCCCCATGATTCTTCGCCGGTTGTCAGTCGTTTGGTTTTAGGTTCTTTTTCATTAGGCGCGAATGCTTCCAGCCAAAGTCCGGTTCCCGTTCCAGGCGCGACCTCTGTAACTACAGGTGCAACGGGTTTTGATGCGGCAGTAAGTTTAATAGTACCATTGTTGCGAATCCAACCGTCCCATCCGGTAACCTCGCCTATGCGGATATCGTTGATCCCTTGCCAAAATAGCAACACTTTTCCAGTTTTAGGGTCGGTATGGATAGTAGTACCGAGTGCTTCTCCACCCGCGCCGTATCGCCAGGCGGGGCATGCCTTTCGGTCTATTTCATCCATCAATCCACCGACCCACAAGCCGTCGCGATCCCATACATATGATGTCAGCGGTCGAGGACCTTCGGCAAAATCGTTGAGGACAACACAATCATGAGTCAAACCGGCAATTCGGCGGAAACAGCCTATGTCGCTGGGTGACAGGAATGATTGCGGGGTGCCGATGGTACGTCCGCCGGTTATCCAGCGTTGATTTCCCTGCGGGTCAAAGGCGACGAGGAAAGAATCTTTTGACGTTCCCCAGGTTGGCATATTGGCATTATACGCAGCATACCATTCGCCAGTTTTTGGGTCAGTCGCATAATAGCTGCCCCAACGGCCTTCGATGTTTTTAGCCCGGTCAGGGGTTTTCAGGAATGGTTTTCCTGCGGGATAGTCCGCCAGCAGTGGTGTCCCGGCTTTGTTCCAACCGGTAATTGCCCAACGCATTCCGCTTGCTATAATGCCGCCATCAAACCACATTGGCAATCCTGTCCACGGGCCGCCTTGCGGGTAAAATGTCATTTCTTCACGTTGCGGTTTGCCGTCGCCATTAGCGTCAGTCCAGATATATGACTGGTCGCCGGCGGCAGCCCATCCTTTTATTATTGGCGGCATGGTGCTGAAATAATGGCGCATTTGCGGGTGAGCCGTCATCACTGGAATTAGCTGATCGTTTTTGTCGTCAACTTTAAATACTGTCCGCGTCTGGTCGCCAACCAGATATAGAACTCCCTCATGCCGGATAGCGCGGTATAGGAGAGCATTGGCATGGCCCTGTACCAGTCCGTTTGCCATGCCATTGGTTTGGTGTATACTTCGCACTTTCCAACTATTTGTTTTGTAATCAACATCCAACCGCATCATCCACCCCCAGTGACTGGGCATAAATACTGTTGACGGATTATTAGGATCAACCGCTATCCATGGCGACCATACCTGACCGCCGTACCATTCCTGTATGATTTTTCCTTTAGCATCAAACCTACCGGTTCTTCGCGGTGCGCAATTAGGTTCGGCGACAAGGAATCCGTCGTCTGCGGTGGCGGTTAAATCATTAATATCATAAAAACTTTCCTGTGCGGTCTTGTCATATTTCCCATCTTTGCGACCGCCTTTGATACCGTAGGTAGCAATTAATTTTCCATCTGGCGACATACGCATAATCTGTTTTAGTTCCCCAGCTACACTTACCAGTAAATCGCCATTTTTGGCGACAGAGATTTTTCCTGGCGAAACCAAATCGCGGACTATTACAACATGCTCTTTGCCGGTTCTGTCTACCTTAACCACAGTATTACCGCATATTGCGTAGGTGGTGCTGTCCGCGGTAATCGCGACCGCAGTTGGTTTGTCCAAGCCGGTAACTTCCGCAAGTAATGCTCCGCTTGTCGGGTTTAGCCAGCGTACTATTCCGCGCGCCGGGAAACATACCATTGCTTCTTTGTCATTAGCGGCGAAATCGGCGGTAAAACGTGTGGCGTCAGGTTTATCTTTTGACTCATCTGACGCCGCAGGCAAGGAACATGACCATGCCCCGAGCCATTTGCCATCTGATGACTGGTAGTTCCAGATATCATGATTATTTGCTAAAACAAGCAATCTATCACCAGAACGCGCCATGGCTGCGGCACCTGTCCAGGCTACTGGCTGCAATGCCGACCAGAATCGCTTCTTGCCATCAGGCGACAATTTTATCAGGTAATTCTCAATATTTTCTGTGCAACTTGCGCCTATATATATGCCGGTGTCATCAGCGCATACCGCCGCGGGGCCGCCGTGGCATCCTGGTGCTATTTCGCGGTATTGTTCGTGTGTTGCATCCGGTTCCGGGTCGGGATAATTAGTGCCGGCGGTAAGCAGGAACTTTGTCTGCAATTTGCCCGGCATCCCCAGTATTTTCCATGAATACTGGCCCGCCGGCAATGGCTGACCATCCTGTCCCCGACCATCCCAAATCTCTTTTTGCGTCCCGGCTTTTCGCGGCGCGCCGTTCATCAACTGACGGACAATCTGCCCTTTTTCATCGTATATATTAATTGAAACGCGCATAGCTTTCTTCAATTGATAAGAAATCTCCGCACCTTCAGCTAATGGGGCAGGGGGAGTATCAGCGAAACAGGTGAAGCTGATAGTTACTAAAATCATTACGAGAATGAATTTCTTTATTAGTGATTGTGCAGCAGTTAACATAAATTGCTCCTTAAATAAATACGATTCGGAACCGCTCCCGAATAAACTATATAATTATATTCTTTTTGTGTGTGATATATCAATGGGATTTAAAAAATTGTTACAGGCGGGCCGCCTGTGTTACGTTTTATTTTTCCGTAAAACGGTAATAGCTTTCGTAGCCTCATCAAAAGACCTGGCTTGACATCGTTCTCCAGGCATTTCTTGATCCACGCCTTCGGAACAGATAGTCGAGTTGTTCCATCGCGAACGCCTCGGTCAACACCACATTGCCCGAGAATTCGTTGTACGCCGTCCAGTTGATATAAACAGAAATAGGATTTTTGATCATGCTGTGGTCTCCATTCTTTCGAATTATCGGCTAACTGTATCCAACCTCTTCAACAATCCGCACCATTGCGCAGCCCTTACGCACCGGGACGCTCAGTAGGTAGCGTCGTCATCTCGATGACAATGGCCCGCACTTCCCCACCATCCAGGGTAATGCTCAACTGTCCACGCCCGCCTGAATCCAGAGGAAGGTCGCCAATACCCCTGGCCCGTGCTGTCGCGCCCGGCGCAAACCCGGCGTGCCGCAACGGCAGGCAAAGGTGCAACGTTGCGGGCTCCGGTGCGGGATTGAACGCAACCACGATGGCTGGCGGATCCGCCTCGGGATTCACGTGCAGCACCGCGTCGGGATGCTTGCCGTCCGGACGGACAAGATGAATGAATCCGCGCCCGAGGGTATCCCTGTATTGGCGGTAGAACCCAATCCACTTTCGGAAGATCGCCTCGGTTTTTGGCCCTACGAACTGCTTGTGGCCGCGCAGAAGTCCCCAATGGCCATATCCGAACGTCCCCGCCAGCGCGTGTTCGAAACTCCGGGGATCGTCTTCCGAGGGTTCAATGCCGTGGCCGTGCAGCGGATCGAGGACGTGGTACCCCCAGGCGCAGTTGCCCGGCAGATCATGCCGCGCGTCGTAGAGGCGGGCGCGGGTGGCGACCACCAGCGGCATGCCACCAATCGCCGCGTAGTCCGTCTCGGTGTATCCGCCGGGAACTGCATTGGCACCAAACAGAAGGGCTGCCGGATCCTGCGGGACGGTGAAATAGAGGCCGCGTTCCCGTAATTTGGCATACAGCTTCCGTTCAAAATCCCAGTTCATGAATGGAACCGACGCCGCCGTCGTATGCTTGTGATTGGTCGCCAGGCACGGCAGGCCATGGTACGGACCGTCAATACAGAGGCCATCGAACCCGAGATCACGGGTCAGCCAGTTCAGCTTGCCGGTAATGTAGTCGCCCCATGCCGACTGGTAGCACATATTGCCCCAGCCCCAGCAGTTGAAGCGCACGCCCTCGGGGCCGAGATATTGCCAGTCATCGTGGTCGTCGCAGACCCGTGCGGCATTGTCGCCGCAGAGACTTCGCTGCCAGGCAATGGTCAGCGCGCAGTAGGGAACGACTTTCACCCCGCGGGCGTGAAAGTGCGCCACCAGCCGCTTGAGATCCTCCGCGCCATTGGGAAACAGATCCGGCCGCGGGCGGTAGTCACCGGTGTTGGTGAACAACTGCCCGATAAAGAGGTTGACGCATTCGATACCCAAGGCGGCGGCGTTGTCGGCCAGCCGCAGTAGATCTTCAAAGGTTTTAACGCCGTCGACTTCCTGGGTGATGGACTGCTGGGTGATCCACGGCGCGAGAACGTGGAAGATCCGCTGTTTGACGAGCGCAGCCTCATCCGCATCGTCGGGCGTGGCATATTCGAAGACACGAAAACTCTCGAACCGTTCGCCCGGCGGCAATGGCAGGCCGATGGGCTGCGGGAACTCACGCCGCACCCACCCGGCGAACGCGGTGTCCTTGCGGCGGCTCTTTCCGTACGCATCGTAATAATCGGTGAAGACGCGCAACTCCTTATCCAAGCGTTCGTAGATGAACATGTCTACGGTGACGTTGTCGATGACGACCGGCGCCTCCCCGATGTTGATCACCTCCAGACTCTTGATGAGCAACGGCAAGTCATCCGCGATCTCGTAATGCACCAGCAATTCCAGCGGTGGGACATCGGGCCGGGCCGGGCGCAGCCGAAGGGTCAGCCGTTCGCCAAGTTTGGTGCGCGCTACGGTGTGCGATTCAAGCTGGAAGGAAGGCGTGTCGTAGGGCACCTCCTTGACCGCAGGATCACGTTGCGGCCCGAACCAGTGTTCCCGCCCGTCAACAAAGACCGCCGCCTCCACGGGCCATTTGACTCCTGGCCAGAGAAAAGGGATATACCCCTCCACACCCCAGTCACCGTAAGGCCGCAACAGGAATTCGGAGGTGTATGCGATGCCGTCCGCCAGGGAAAGGCGGCGTGACAGCCATGGATTGCGCAACGTAATCGTTGTCGTGTCGATGGTGATCGGCATAAATTCAGTCTCCTGTAACCTCATAATGTTTCCACACTAACTCTGGCAGAGCAAGCAAGCCAAAGGGCGTCACTTGATAATCGTCAAGCCAGTTGGCCCCTTCTGTGAGGAACGATTCCGGATTGGCCCCTTTGCCTCCCGGTGTATGCAATGGGCCCAGGACATTGCGCCGATTACCGAGCACTTCGACCACTATCCGGGATGAGTCGGCCGTCACATCGTCGGTAATGTCCACCTCATACGGTTCCCAACCCATCACCATGACCGTCTTTTCATTGATGCTAACACGCACTGCTGTACCCGCATAGCGCGAAATACGAAGAAAGAGGCGTTCATCAGTTGGCCGCTGACAGTTCACCGTGGCCTCGTACTGGACATTTCCGCCATAAAAGGGCAAGCCCTGCGGCGTCAAGTCCCCGGGGCACAGCGCTACCGGTGTCTGGCATAACCGGATCCGCAGACCATCCACCCGCACTCCGAACTCACCCAACAAATAGCAGGCCTCAAGCCCGGGAAACGCTTCATTATAGTCATAGACAACCATGATACTGTTATCGCCCAAATGCAAAAGAGCGGAATCAATGGCAATCGTCTTAAAAGAGTGATCCAGCCACCAGCCCGTCGGGGTCATATTCACCTTCGTGCCATTAAGAAAGACCTGGGCCGAGTCCGGTCGTTCCAGTGCCAGTGCAAGCGGGCCTGAGGGTAGCGCCTCGACTGTAAAGGCATAATGAAGACGAACCTGCGCCCGCTTCGGGTCTGCTGTCACCGGGGTTGCCCAAGGCTGCACCATGAAATTATGGCGGGGCTCGAGACCGAGCGACGCACGGACCTGCCGGTCAATCCTCAGGATATACTCCTGTTTTTGCAAAGGCCCGTCATTGAGTTGCCAGCCGGCATGATCGAATACCACGACATTCGGCTCGTCACGCCGAATCGTCCAGTCCGGTGACGGAATTGGCGCACATCGCGTTTCACGCAGGACTGGGCGGGGCAGACACTTTTCCGGCCTGGCCTTGCGCGGGATCACGAAAAGGCGGCTCTCCAGACGGTCGAAACGCGTCCGAATCTCCCACCCGGCTTCCCCCGCGCGGGCTTCGGCCTGAAAGGCACAGCCGGTTACCGGGTCCAACTCCACCGGCGCCCCCAGCGCATCAGGCAGCCCACGAATCACCACCTCCGGGAAAACTGCCCGGCGTTCCTCAACGGGCGGATCATTAATCCAGGCGGCGGAGCGCGTGCGCAGGTCCACCCCGGTGTTGCAAACAAAGAGATAGTAGGCATCCTTGTCCCGGCGCAACAAATAGAGTAACGCGCCGATCTCATTCCCCTGCGGGTCTGTCAGGGAAACCCGGCGCGTCTCACGGACCGCATCCGCCAGGGCCTGCTCATCCATCACCGGCACCGTCGGTCCGCCCGCCGCGAAATCGGCCAACTCGGGCGTAAGCCGCCCATCCAGATATTGCCCGATCTCGCCGGCGAAAATCACCGTCCCACCCGCCGCGCGAAACCGGCGCAACAACCGCAAGGTCGTGCGTCGCATCGTTTTTAGCGGGGGCACCAGCACGGTGGTGTAGACAGCGGCCCCGACTTCCAGCCGGACGGCCCCCTTCCTGCGGCTCACCCGCGCCAGCCGCGCCAGCATATCTTCATCGCCATAATCGAAGTCGAGATGCCGGGCCAGCAATGCATTTTCCAATTCGACCTGCATCCGGTCATAATCATCGGTTCCCGGAGCCTGATCCCACCCGACCTTGCACATGGACCACATGCTCTCGATGGGGTGGATTACCAGCAGGTCGCGCACTTCTTCACCCTGCGTCATCACCGTATGGACCCGGGCAAAATAGTCCTCCACGGCGCGGTACTGCCGCCACCAGGGCGCCTGATCAAGGAAACTCCCGGGATAATCGCGCTTCGCTTCGCCTTCAAGGGTGTATTCCGACATGTGTTGGCAGCGGAAATTCAGGCCCATCGCCACCTGCCAGTCGCCTACCGCCTTGTTCCCCTCAAACGAGAAATCCCACCCGGTGACGCCGTAGGTCTCCGTCAAACGCCAGCGGCGCCCGCACTGCCGCGCCACGGAGGCACATTGCTTGGCGGCGGCAATATGCTTGGTCTGCGTCCCGAGAATATCGATGCCGGGAGCGTGCATCGGCTCATAGAGCCGCATGCAGGCCCCCACGTTAGCTGTCTGCGTACTCAGGGTTTCCTCACTGAGAAAGTGCCCCGTCAACAAGAGCTGATGCCGGGCGCACCAATCGCCCAGTTGCCGGGCATAGGAATCCACGAACAGGCTCATCACGCATTCATGGTAATGCAGGCGCGCAGGCGTCATTTCCCGGCCCGGCAGGTTGAAGAAAACCTCGGGCAGATG
>JBIJDE010000542.1:0-3427 GCA_044344305.1 Armatimonadota bacterium | reverse complement strand
ATTTGCATCAAATACCTGTTTTTAGTACATTATTCATGGAGGAAAAATGTAATGGATAATATTGAACATGGACCTTGCCGATTACACGCCCCGTGGCGTATGGAATATATAGAAAATGCCGGTGCTGCTACCCCGGGGTGCATATTTTGCACAAAACCTCGCGAGGATACAGACCGCGAAAATTTCATTCTGCATCGGTCACAATACAACTTCGTCATTTTAAATGCTTTTCCGTATAACAATGGTCATTTAATGGTGATACCATATAAGCACACTGCAAACCTGTCGAATTTATCGGCAGAAACGATGCTGGAGATGATGCAATTGACCGATATGGCTACCCGCGCCATGACACTGTGTATGCGTCCAGAAGGCTTTAATATCGGTATGAATCTTGGCCGTCCCGCCGGTGCCGGTATCGCCGAACATCTACACATGCACGTGGTTCCGCGGTGGAATGGCGATACAAATTTTATGCCGGTTCTGGGTAACACCCGAGTACTACCAGAATCCCTCGATAAAACCTGGCAAAAACTGCATGCCGCTTTCAAAGAAGCATTGGATAAAGCATGCGAAAATAGTTGATAATTACGAATTATTAATTACGAATTACGAATTTATTTAGACATGATTAACAGGATTTTATTTTGCGAAGCAAATATATATCCTGTCTATCCTGCCCATCGATGTTAATTTAATTCGTTATTAAAGGAATCTTGTGACTATTGATCATGCCGTAACGGTGAATAATCTATCGATGAAATTTGGGGATTTTATTGCGGTTAACCAGATTAATTTCACGGTTAATCGTGGTGAGATTTTTGGATTTTTGGGACCAAATGGTTGCGGTAAATCGACTACCATACGTATGTTGTGCGGCATTATCACACCATCATCAGGCAGTGGTACTGTAGCCGGGTTTGATATAATCAAAGATTCAGAGAAAATCCGAACAAAAATCGGGTATATGAGCCAGAAGTTTTCACTGTATGAAGACCTGACTGTTGATGAAAATATCCAGTTTTTTGCGGATATTTATGATGTACCATTAGATAAAATTGATGAGCGCCGAAGTTGGATATTGGAGATGGCTGGATTAACAGAACGCGCTGACAGCCTGGCTGGTGAGTTGTCTACCGGCTGGAAACAGCGACTGGCGTTGGGGTGTGCCATGGTACACTCGCCGGAAGTATTGTTTCTGGATGAGCCCACCGGCGGGGTAGACCCGGTGTCGCGACGGCAATTCTGGACCATCATAGATGATATGGCGCACCAGGGAGTGACGGTATTTGTCACTACTCATTATATGGATGAGGCAGAACATTGCCAACGGCTGGCATTAATGTATGCGGGCAAGCTGATAGCTCTGGATACCCCGGTTAACTTGAAAAAGATGATAGTCGAAGGGATGCTGTTGAAAATAACTGCTGAACCTGTCGGGAAAGCATTGGAACTATTAATAGATTATGAGGAAGTGGTTGATGTTTCCATATTTGGCACTGATATTCATGTAATGGTTGAATCTGCAGGGATGGAAGAAAAGCTGGCAGTTTTTTTGCGCGCCAATGGTATAATAATACATGAAGTTATTCCGGTGTCACCGTCATTGGAAGATTTATTCATTCACCTGATGGGGATTGCTGAGGAGGAAGTGCTGTAAATGTTATTGCGAATCCGCATGATGATATGGAAAGAGTTTAAGCAGATTAGCCGCGATCCGCGCATGTTGGCGGTGGTGGTGGCTCTGCCTATATTCATGCTTATCATTTATGGTTACGCAATAAATCTCGACGTCCGCCACCTGCGCGTCGGCATCTACGACCAGGACCACAGTCGCGAATCCCGCGATTTTGCGGCGGCATTTACCGCGACTGATTATTTCACACCGGCGGGCACATTTAACAATTATAAAGATGTAAAATCCGCGCTTGATCGTGGCAAGGTACAGGTAATGCTGGTGATTGATCGCAATTTTGCACGTTATATCAATAACGGCAATCCTGCCAATGTACAGATATTTTTTGATGGTTCAAATTCCACCAGTGCCGCTGTCGGAACCAGTTACGCCGCACAGATAGTGCAGGAATATTGGGTAAAACGTGCGGCAGAAGCGGCGCAAAGAGCAGGAATAGTTAGTAATTCCGGTCTATCGCCGATTGATTTACGCATACGTTACTGGTATAATCCTGAATTGCGTAGCGTGAACTTCATCATTCCTGGTTTAATTGCTGTCATTCTCATGATGCTGTCTGCGTTACTGACATCTGTCACTGTGGTACGCGAATACGAACGGGGAACTATCGAATTACTGGCGACATCACCGGTGCGCCCTTTTGAGATAATTATTGGAAAATTAGTCCCGTATGTATTGATATCATTTGCTGATGTTATTGTTGTCTTATTAATGGCGTACTTTGTCTTTCACATCCCAATTCTCGGTTCATTGTGGCTGGTATTCCTTGCTTCAGGGTTATTCCTTACCGCGGCACTGGGGATAGGCATATTAATATCGTCTATATCAACATCACAACAAATGGCAATGACCTTCGCAATAATCGGAACCCAACTCCCAACTATTCTACTGTCCGGCTTCATCTTCCCGGTCAGCAGCATGCCGCCATTTATCCAACTAATCACTAATGTAATTCCCGCAATGCACTTCATAAAGGTACTCCGCGCCTTATTCCTGAAAGGAATAGGCTTCTCATATATCTGGCCGCAACTTTTATTTTTATTAATTTTAAGTGTATTATTGATTGTTTTAAGCTCGAAAAAGGTTAAATTGAAATTATAATGGAGAACTCTATAGGACTATTATAAAAATATGTAAAATAACTATTGACACAATAAATTTAACCTGTATAATTATTTTATTACTTTCTCTTTAATATTTATTACATCAGAGAGAATATCAAAAAACACGAAGGAGAATAATCGTGAAATTAACATTCCTCGCCTTGGCTGTCGCTTTATTAATTGGCAGCATTCCCACAATGGCTTCATCTGTATTTGTAACTACAGACGAAAAAGCTCTTTCGACACCTTATGATACTACCATAGTAACTGAAACTGTCAACTACTTCACTAATAAAGGTTATACAGTCGCTGATTCTATAGAAAAAGCTGATTATGTTATCACTTGCCAGCTAGTAAGAAATGACTCCAGTAAACAATTTAATATAGTTGGGTGTCTTCTTTGTGGTGCTATTGTGGGTGCATTTCAAGTAGAATCAAAAGTTACTTTATCGGGTACTATAACTCAAAATAAAGCCCAGATTTGGAGTAGTGTAGAAAAATCATCTGATAAAGGTTGGTTTTTATTTGGTATTTTACAAAATACGTCATCTGTTGTAAGAGGAACAATAAAAACCGGTGTATCAGATTTATTTGATGGATTCATGATTCAAAAGAATAAATAATTGCTGAA
>JBIJDE010000541.1:0-3429 GCA_044344305.1 Armatimonadota bacterium | reverse complement strand
GCTGTAATATTAGGTTGTGAAGGTAATTGATTAATATGACTTGTAGTAACTACATTTGACTTAATAGCATCTACAAATCGCGCACAGGATGGATAACGTTGCCCTATGTTTTTAGCAAGACCTTTCATAATTGCTTCAGCACTATTTTTTGCAAGTGTAGAAACAATTGTGCGAGGGTCTGCTGGTGGCTCGTTAATATGCTTAGTTATAACTACCCATGGTTGTGCTGTGGATGAGCGAAAAGGTGTAGTGCCAGTTAGCATTTCATAAGCAATAATTGTCAATGAATATTGATCAGAACGTCCACAAACAGGTTCGCCCCTGCCTTGTTCTGGTGACATATATTCAGGTGATCCGACTATCCCCATGGTTATGCGAGTACCTTCCATCAAACTTGCAATACCGAAGTCTGTTAGACTTGGAACACCATTATTGTCTATAAGAATATTTTCCGGTTTGATATCACGATGAATTATTCCATTGGAATGAGCATAGTCTAAAGCCGAAGCGATTTTCTCCAAGATTTGACAGGTTTCTGTAATGGATAGTCTGCTATGTTGATTCATATAAGCCCTTAAATCTTGACCATCAACAAATTGCATGACATAAAAATTTGTGTCACCATCGACCCCAACATCAAATACTGATACAATATTTGGATGTATTAATATTGACGTATTTATGATTTCACTCTTAAAACGTGCAAGAAACTCCACATTGTGAACAAACTCAGGTGGCAATATTTTAATAGCTACCGTGCGATTAAGTTTAGTATCAGTGGCGCGATATACAACGCCCATACCACCTCGACCAATCTCAGACTCTAATTTGTATCGATGATTAAGCATTCGATTTTCCATTTTTGAGCATTTCCTTTTTTATCGCTTGCGTTTCATATTTACAACATACATCGATATGCAAGTTATAATAACAAAGAGAAAAAATAGCATTATTACTTTATAGTTGGTATTCCCTGAAAAACATTTAATTTCAGTAAATGCTGGACCATATATTGACTCCATTTTACTATTAATATTAATGATGCTCCCTAAAGCACTATATGACCAGTATGACATATGTATTTTTGCAATTACACTCACTAAACCGCTGGCATTTTCTGGTAAAAATATCCCTGAAAAGACAATTTGTGGTACCAGTGCTAATGGAATAAGACTTAATGCCTGGTCAGATGAACGCGCAATGGAGGATAGAGTCAGACCGAAACTCAATCCTGCCAATGATGTTAAAAATGTTACCCAGAATAGTGACCAGACAGCACCACCATCAATATAAAACCATGACATTCTTAACCCGACACCAATGATTAATACAAGACATTGAAATAGGCAAAGTCCTGCCAGTACCACAAACTTTGAACAGAGATAAGCAGTGGGACGTAAAAATGCAAGTCGTTCACGGATGGTGATAGGAACTTCTTTGACTATCTCACGAATTGAGTTTGAAGTGCCAAACCATATGGCAATAAGAGCAATAAAAAAGGTGATGGGATGAGCATATTTAAGGGGTGTTGAGCCGTCTGTATTTAGAACTGAATCAAAACTATTTCCCGGGAAAACTAATAGTAGAATTAATACCAAAATAGGTGCTTGAGCTAACAAGATACCAAGATTCATGTGGTCTTTTATTAGAATAGACAGATATCGTTGAGATAATAAAATAAATTGTCTCACCCATCCTTCAGGATCAAATGATGTTCCAGAATTAATGATAGATGGTTGTGTGGCAATATGAGTTCTTCCATTGCGTATACCACCATATTTTTCAAAAATTGGCGATTTAACATATTCATTTTTGCGTCTGATGGCATCTTGCGGAGTATCACCTAATTTTGCATAAATATCATGATATGCAGATACTTTAAAATGCGATAATGCCTGACGTGGTGAACCAAAATAAACCACATGACCTCCTGCACCCATGATAAGCAGTAAATCACATAAATCAAGGTTCAGCGTTGAATGGGTTGTTAACAGAATGGTTCTTCCCTCACCAGCCAGTTGTCGCATTAACTCCATTATTTGTTTTTCGCGAAGTGGATCAAGACCGCTGGTCGGTTCATCGAGGAATAATAGATTTGGTTCTGTTAAAAGCTCTAATGCAACATTAACCCGTTTCCGTTCACCACCAGAAAGCAATTTAATATCAGAATCAATTCGATGAGTTAGTTTTACATCTTTCAATACTGACATTACGCGTGTTTCACATTCAGAATCTGTAGTATCTGGTGGTAATCGTAACTTAGCTGCATAATATAATGCCGTCTTTACAGTTAATTCGCTATGAACGATATCATCCTGTGGAACAAAACCTACCTGGCCTGCGAATTGTCGCGATTGAGTGTGAAAATCAATCCCATTAAGCAGCACCTTACCAGTTGTTGGTGATTCCATTCCAGTCATTATACGGAAAAGTGATGTTTTCCCAGTACCACTCCCACCAACTACAGCTACAAATTCTCCTGGTTTTACACTAAACTCTACATTATCAAGTAATGTCCGCATTTCTCCGCGAAATAATACAGAATGTGAAACTTGATGTATATCAAGGCGGATTGCTTCTTTAATACCGACTTGTAGAAATGCATCTTCACTGATTGTGTATTCAGTAGAACCTATACAAATACTATCACCAGTTTTAATTACTGTTTGAGTAATCTTATAACCGTTTACAAAAGTTCCATTACTACTAAATAAATCAGTAAGTACAATTTTATTATTTTCACAAGTCAATCGAGCATGGTGTAGTGAAACTACTGCTTCATTTATCTGGATATCAGAGTCTGGGGATCTCCCAATAATTCTTGGTCGACCATCGCGTAATTGGCTTTTTCTTAACGTTTTGCTGGGGTTACTATTTGTACAGTGCTGTTCAAATAGTAGAATGGTTGACCCAAGTTGTATCTTATCGTTTGGCTTTAGTTGTACAGCACAGGTGATTCGCTCATCATTTACAAAAGTGCCATTTCTACTACCGATATCTTCAATAATCCAGTTTTCATTTAGTTCTTTTATTTGAGCGTGGCGGCTGGAAATATATGAATCAGAGATTACAATGTCAGCATCTGCACGACCAATAATTGTTAATGAGGATGACAAAATATGACGACTATCCTCGCTAACTCCCTCGATTATTCGCAGTTGTGGCATGAATTATAATCCTTTTATAACGAATAAGGCTGAGTAATATCAATTTATTAATTACGCAGCATCAAAATACAATTAGACATAAAGTAACTACCTGGTAAATTATATATATTGATGATAATTTATTGCATTTAATTTACTACTCAATCACTAAGTATGTCAATATTTTTTTATGTTTGGCGTTAAGAAAAATTGCAAATTTGATTTTTATTACTTTATAGTCAATGAAAATAGCAATAAAGTTCCATTTTTAAGGGAGTTTATT
>JBIJDE010000101.1:0-12011 GCA_044344305.1 Armatimonadota bacterium | reverse complement strand
CATTAAAGATATCGCTGAGCGTGCCGGGGTAGCTATTGGTACTGTTTCCCGCGTTTTGCACCATCATCCTGCTGTACAGGATGATATACGCAAGCGTGTATTAAAAGTGGTGGAAGAAGTAGGTTATAAGCCATTACGAAACCGATCCGGACACAAACAGGTAAAACATGTGGGTATTGTTACCCTGGGGATGGACCAGTCCCTTGCTACATTGCCTGTTATAGGACTTTTGTTGTCTGGTGTACATAACGCGTTATCCAACCATAATATTACTCTTTCAATAATTGATATACCTGACCCGGAAAAGCTTCCGGCTATTATATCTTCACGTGGGGTTGATGCTGTAATTATAAAAGCGGTTTTACGCAGTGGGAATATTCAATGGCCATCTTCAATTAACAGTTTCCTTTCCGGCATACCTCATGTCTGGCTGACTGGATGTCCGCCCGGATTTAACGGTGATGTTTGTGGTATTGATGATTATAGTATCGGGTTAATGGCAGCAAATAATCTGCTTGCGAATGGTCACCAAAGGATTGCGGTGATTAATCCTGATCCAGGTCATCTGATTTTTTCCCGTCGATGTGTTTCGTTTGTGCAGACGGCACGCAATAATAATGCTACTGTAGATGTTTTTGAAAGTCATACGCCATCCCCTTCTTTCCCGTGTCCGCCGGTTGCGAATCTTCAGGATATATTGCCATTAGTGGACAAAGTTCTTGCTCAACGACAACGTCCTACCGCAATATTTGTTCCGGCGGACAGTATTGCAGTTCAGGTTTATAGGGCTATGGCGATTAGAGGGGTGCGGATTGGTGATGAGGTATCAATTCTGTCAGTTAATAATGAAAGTGCATTAATCGCCGGTTTACATCCGGGATTGGCAACCTATGATATCCACGCGGAAGAGATTGGATGTAGATCAGTTGAATTGTTATTGTGGCGAATTGATAATAATAATGCTGTAGAAAACGTATTACTTCTTTCACCAACTTTAATAAAAGGCGAATCTGTGAAAAATATTAATAGGGGTTAATAAATATGGCTATTGGTACTGTTTTTCCTGCAGAAGGAAGAAAATGGATAGATTACAAAACAGGTGCGACAATACGACAGTTAACATCCCATATGTCGATAAATCACCATCCGTTTTTTCTGATACCAGCGTATGACAATGCTATGATGCGGATTTATTTTGTTTCACACCGAACCGGTAATCCGCAGATATTTGCAATAGAGCGTCAATCCGGCATATTGATACAATTGACCGATTTGCCAGATATAGCCGAATGGTCAGTGACACCTTCACGTGATGGTCGCTACGTTTATTTCACCGCCGGCACCGGCGCCTGGCGGGTGGATACAGATACTTTCCAGACCGAAGAATTACTGAATTTTGGTACAGCGGAATTGCGCGAGCCAGGCATGGTGGCAGCCGCGATGGGCACCACCGCGGTGAGTTATGATGATAACTGGTGGGCAGTTCCGGTGAAAATAGGAAAAATATCGCGGCTTGTAATCATCAATACGAAAACCGGGACACATGACACCATTCTGGAGCGCGATTCCATTTGTCATCCGGAATTTCATCCGGATGATTCGTCGATACTCCATTACGGTGGCCCATACCATAATCGTGTTTGGGTAATCAACCGGGATGGCACAGGACATCGTCAGCCATGCCCCCGCAACGGAAACCAATGGTTTGTACATGAGGCATGGATACCGGGAACCAGAGAACTGTCTGTAATAAACTGGCCCCATGGTATGTTTGCCGTTAATGTTGATAATGACACGCAGCGTCAATTATGCAGTTTTAACGCCTGGCATGCCATCAGCAATCGACAGGGAACCGCTATTATTGCTGATACTACTTATCCTGATATTGGCCTTCAGCTATTTTCTACCACTGGTGCAGAAACCACAGCAACGTTGTGTTACCCCGAAGCCTGGAATCTCGGCGCGCACTGGCAAACAGACCATTGCCCCTACGATGATGATGATTACAAACAGGGGAAATGGACCGTATATGCCCCGCAACATACCCATCCTCACCCATCATTCAGTCCTGATGGCAGGCATGTAATTTACACCTCTGACTATACCGGGTATAGCCAGGTGTATGAAGTGGAATTAACGGATGAATTAATATGATGACACCTCGTGAACGGGTATTTGCTGTTATCGCCGGGGATATCCCTGATAAAATTCCATTTGTCATTTGGAATAATAAAATGCCCGGTGGTGAGTTGAATGACCAGTTGCTGAAGAATGAAGTTTGTGTCGTGATAAAAAGCAGTGTTTGGAGTTCTTATTTTACTGACATAAATGTTGAGTATAATCATTTTACCGGCAACGACGGTCAACAGCGAACCCGTACCACATATCATACATCCGCTGGTAACTTGTCAGCGGTTTATCTTCACCTTGCCGGCATATCATGGCAGGAAGAATATTTATATAAAAGCCCGGAAGATTTCACCGCGCTGGAATTGTTAATAGCATCCCGACAATATGTGCCAACTTATGATGCTTTTCTAAAAGATGATGGTATGTATCCGGGACAATCATTTGCCCGACCGGCAACAATTCATTCACCCATGCACGAAGTAATATATGAATTAATGGGTATTGAAGCTTTTTCATTTGCATGGATGGATAATAATGACGAAATAATTAGTTTGTGCAATGTAATGGCAGATGACCGGGAGAAGAGAATTTCGATATTGGCAGATTCACCGGCACAATATTGCGTGATTGATGGCAATACTGAAATAAATGTTATAGGCGGCAACCGTTATGAAGAATATTATCTGCCTTATATTAAATCCGGCTGTAATATTTTGCATAAACATGGTAAATATGTTGGCGCGCATCTGGATGGTGAAAATCGTTTGCTTGCGCCATTTATTAAATTGACATCACTGGACTTTATTGAATCTTTCACACCGCCGCCGGATTGCAATTACAGCATCACAGAAGCGTTACAGGCATGGCCGGATAAGACATTGATTCTTAATTTCCCATCATCAATTCACTTAAAAGGTGCGGATGCTGTATTAAAGCGTGGAAAAGAGATTTTAACAGAATGCAAACAGAGTAACCGTGTAATTATGGGAATTAGTGAAGATATGCCGCCACAATGCAAAGAAACGCTAATTCCATTGGCAGAATTAATAAACTGTAAAGGAGAAATATTATGACCTGGCACACCCACCCGTGGATGGGCGTATTCGCCGCCACATTATGTCCTTTTCATAAGGACGAGTCTATTGATGAAGAAGGTTTACGCGTTTATATTGATGAACTGGCCGCTATACCCGGCATGAAAGGCTTGACCTGCAACGGGCACACCGGCGAGATTATGGCGCTGCGTCATCGCGAACGGGCACAGGTTACACGTATTGTTGCCGAATCTGTGCGTAGTCGCTGCAAAGTAGTTTCCGGCGTTGCTGCCGAGGGCAGCCTGGAAGCTATCGACGACGCGTTGGCAGCTAAAGAAGCCGGTGCTGACGCTATTCTGTTGATGCCGCCGCATGAATGGCTGCGTTTCGGACGGTCGTCGTCCAGCGCTATTGGTTTTATTGAAGATGTGGCCGTAGGCGCGGATGTAAATATCATCATTCATCAGTATCCGTCCTGGACAAAGGCGGGTTATACTCTTGCTGAGATGCTGGAGATGGTGAAAATTCCGCAAGTTGTGACCATAAAGATGGGTACCCGTGATATGTCTCGCTGGCGATATGATTATGAAAAACTTAAAGAAGCCGCTCCTCACGTATCAATAATAACCTGTCATGACGAGTTTCTGTTGCCGACTTTGCTGGAAGGGGCGGATGGCGCATTGGTTGGTTTTGCCGGTTTTGCGCCGGAATTAATAATTGAGTTGACCCATGCGGCGCTGGAAGGCGATTTGGCGCGGGCGCGCAAAGCGCAACAGACGGAAGACCCGCTTGCACGGCTGATTTATAATTTTGGTGAACCATCCGGCAGTGCTCATCAACGCATGAAGGTAGCGCGGTGGTTATTGGGAAAATTCCCGTCACCTGTTTTCCGGCGGCCGGTTCGTCCATTATCTGAAAATGCTATTCAAAATCTTCGCGATGGGTTGCGTGCTATTGGTATGCAACCGGTAAGATAGAAGGAGAAATTATGTCAACGTTACCTATTCC
Source organism: Armatimonadota bacterium (assembly GCA_044344305.1). Classification (GTDB taxonomy): domain Bacteria; phylum Armatimonadota; class Hebobacteria; order CAIYQO01; family CAIYQO01; genus JBAXQQ01. The sequence goes on along the minus strand of JBIJDE010000101.1, from coordinate 7,839 downwards.
AAAAGAACCGTTGCGCATTGCGATAATTGGCGCTGGCACACGGTCCCAGACCATCTACCAACCAATTTGGGAATCACTCAAGCCCTGGTGTGTGCCGGTGGCAGTCTGCGACCCCATCGCCGAGAACGGCCAGAAACTGGCCGACACCCTTGGCGTGCCGTATTACTCCGACATTCGCAAGCTGGTCGCAGATCGGCCCATGGAGGCGGCTCTGGTGGTTACACCCATTCCATCTCACCACTCAATCTCAGTTTTTCTTTCGTCTAACGGTATCCCCAACCACACCGAGACCACATGGGCGAGTATGGTCTGTCAGGCTAAAGAGATGATTGCTGTCGCCAAGGATAACAATGTCATTGTACGCGTAGCGGAGAATTTCTTCCGTATGCCCATCGACCGTTTTGCGCAAACAGTGCGCGACAGCGGTTATCTTGGACGTATCGGCAGGATAGTAAGTTACGCCGACCATACTGGTTACCACAATAATTCGCGCTGGATTGCCTTTGCTCAGTGTCATCCGGAATGGGTGCAAAGCATTGACCACGATATGACACATCCTGCGTTCTACTCTATGCCGCAACGCCGCCATGAAAAGGAAACGCTAAAAGCTCGTTTCTTCCACTTTACCAATGACATGATGGTTATGGATGTTGGCAGCGGGCACGTCAAGGGACATTTGGGACGCCATCCACGACCGGGTTACACCGAGTTCCAGGGAGAACGCGGCACGCTGGTACACCGCGCACCCGGTGTGCAATGGGGCAATGAACAGACCGAACTGCGCTTCGTATCAGATGATAAACTGGCTCCGGCTCAGGAAGCGGCAGGAAATCTTTGGGGCGGCGGCTATGCCGATGTGGTTACATCAGTTGTCCATGACACCACCGGCGACGTCTGGACAGGTATGCATGCCGACACCCCAACCGGCCGTATCGAGTATGTCAGTCCACTCATGACCCATGCCAAGTGTGGTAAAGTCAACAGTCGCGACTGGTATGGCGTGGCGGTTATGGAGCATATAGTGGACTTTGCGCTTGCTGTCCGCGGCCTGCGCACCAGCGAGTTCACCGGTGAAGACGCGTTAATGAGCGACATGATGGAAATAGGCGCGCATGAAAGCAATTTACAAGAAGGGAGACGCATTAAACTGCCCATCGAAGGTGATTTGGAAAGCGACGCCCTAACGCGTGAGGCTCAGCGGAAACAGTTCGGCGTAGACCCGCTGGATATCGAGGCCATGCTATCAGTGAGTTTCCCGCGGCCGTAACTGTAACCAGTAAGCTTCCTGAATTACGAAAGAAGCATACTAAAAAAAATGATATTTCATCTTATTTCACCGATTTTGACTTGACAGATCTGCTGTAGGGGTTAGATGATATATACAAGATATTCATTAGCGTTGTTTGTGCAACGCTAATGAATATTTACAAGAATATTCTTGTAATTTGTAAAGGAGATAAAGGTATGAAAACTAAGCAAAAAGGTTTCACCCTCATCGAATTGTTGGTCGTGATAGCCATTATTGCCATCCTCGCCGCAATTCTCTTCCCGGTATTTGCCCGCGCGCGTGAAAAAGCACGGCAAACGACATGTACCAGCAATCAACGGCAGATCGCTGCGTCGATACAAATGTATGTACAGGATCATGAAGAGACATTTCCGTTATCTACAAGTGTATGGTCAGATATTAAGGTTGACCCGGGTGTATTGATCTGCCCCACCGCGGGGAGCAAAGTCGCCAATGGGTATGTCTTCAATGCATGGATGGGAGGGACGGCCCTCGGCGATATCATCGACCCCACGGTCCAGATGCTGACCGCTGACGGCGTGGGATCCGGCGCGTCATCCCCCAATACTGCATGTTATTCAACGGATTGTGAGGCGCGTCACAGCCTGGGAACGATCGTCGCGTATGCCGATGGGCATGTGACCAGCGTGAAGGGCAAGCCCGACCTTCCCGTGAGCACGAACAAGCTCGCTCTCTGGCTGCGTGCGGACGCGTTGACCACCACAGGCGCGGTCACGACCTGGACGGACAGTAGTAGTCGAGCATATGCGTTGACAGGCACGGGCACTCTCGTAGCCAACGTCCTGAATGGATATCCCGTCATGCGGTTCAATGGCACCAGTAATTACTTCTCCGTGAATCAATCTATCTTCGCCGGTGGAAAGGCGACCATCTTCGGTGTCTTTAAACTGCAAACTCCTGCCACAAACATGATGATCTTTGATACGGCCACTGATGGTCAGACCAGCCGCAATCCGTTCCAGATGATCCCTGCCGGAGTCTGGGCGGGCGGTATCACGATTCCATACACCACATACACCGTTGGGAAGTATGCGGTGATCACTCATGTTCAGGATGGTGCGAATATGTCACTCAGTCTCCGTGGCGGTACGTCGCTCACAGGAACATTATCATCACGAACAGCCAGCGACACGCCCTTTGTCATCGGAGCTCGGTATACCAAAGATATGTATTACTTAAATAGCGACATTGCTGAGATACTCATCTATAACTCAGTCTGTACATCTAGTGACATTACCGCTGTCCAAAAATACCTCGTGAAAAAATACGGCTTGTAATAACCAGAGAATCAGTAAGCAAGTCCTCGGTATCACTTCAGCGCAACCGGCGTGCGATAACTCGCTCAGTCAGCATCGGCAGGTGATGACCGAGGAGGATTTGATTCACGGATTCTCCGTGGGAAACATTCGATTTCTGACTGGCATACTCACCTGAGGACAGAGGGCGTATATCGACCGTCATTTGCGGCAAGCGCACGGTTACTGTCGAGGACTACTACTCCAGTCGGATCTGGGAAGATGCTGTGTGCTTTTCCTTTTATCCCATCGACCTGCACACATCTTGGCCGGCGGTGGGTTGCGCTACGAGCTACTGAAAGAAGGCATGTTACCAAGCTTGCCGTGAGGGACGCTGTTGCCTGAGGACAATATTTGAACGACATCGACATATTCTGCCACTGGGCGCCGTCGGACTATGGCGCGGCGGCATTAACGGCCGCCGGCCGGCCGCTGCGCATGCTCGAGCGTGCTCTGGCCATACCGGTGATGACTGACCTCGATGTGAGTCTGAGACTGATGGACCAATTTTCCGACTACCACCAGGTCCCGTGCCTGGTTTCGCCGTACCTTATCAAGCATAGTGAGGAGGTGCGCCAATGACTGCAGCTCAATGCTACGATGTGATCGTCCTTGGCGGTGGCACGGCCGGGGTGGTGGCCGCCATCCAGGCTGGGCGGGCCGGCGCGAAGACGCTGCTGGTCGAGAAGACCGGTATGCTCGGCGGCACCATGACCAATGGCGGGGTGAACTTCCCCGGCCTGTTCCACGCTTGGGGCCGCCAGGTGATCGCCGGGATCGGCTGGGAACTGGTCAGCAGATGCGTGGCCGAAGCCGGCGACACGCTACCGAATTTCGCCGATTACAAACGCCCGCACCCGCTGTTGCACGTGCGGGTGGATGCCTTCCTCTATGCCGCGCTGTGTGACGAGGTGGTGATTGCCGCCGGGGTGGAAATTATCTTCCACGCCATGCCCGCCACTTTGGCCGAAGCGCCTGACGGCGAAGGCTGGAACGTAACGCTCTGCACCAAAACCGGGCTTTCCACCTGCCGCGCCCGCGTTGTCATCGATGCCACCGGAGATGCCAATGCCGCCTCGCTGGCGGGGCTGCCGGTGGTCATTCGCGACGAGACGCAGCCGGCCACGCTCTCCTGTCTGGCCACCGGCTACGATCTGGCGCTGCTTGACATCGACACCATCAACCGCGCCTTCGACACCGAGGTCAAGGCCGGGCGGTTGGCTTACACCGACGCCTCATGGAACAGCATCGCGGCCAATGTCGGCAAGTGGCTGGGCAAGCGCGGCTCCAATGCCAGCCACGTGCATCACATCAACGCCCGTGACAGCGTAGGAAAGACGCACCTGGAACTGGAGGCGCGCAAGAGCCTGCTTCGCCTCTACCGTTTCCTCCGCCAACAGCCCGGTTTGGAAAAGTTGAACCTCGCCCATCTCGCGCCTGAGTGCGGCGTGCGCGAGACTGCCGTCATCCGCGGCAAGCGCACGGTGACGGTCGAGGACTACTGCTCCGGCCGACTCTGGGACGACGCGGTGTGCTTTTCCTTCTATCCCATCGACCTGCACACCGCGGCCGGCGGCGGGTTGCGCTGCGAGCTGCTGCAAGAAGGCGTGGTACCAAGCGTGCCGCGCGGGGCGCTGCTGCCCGAGGGCAGCCGCAACTTCCTGGTCGCCGGCCGCTGTCTCGCGAGCGACCGCCTTGCCAACTCGGCCCTGCGCGTGCAGGCGACCTGCATGGCCACCGGCCAGGCCGCCGGCGCCCTGGCCGCACTCGCCGCCTGCGCTGGCGTCGATCCGGAAGCCGTGTCCCTTGCTGAGGTACACCGCCTTCTTCATATCTTCGGCGCTATCGTGCCGGATCTGGCCTAGATGAGAAGTCGTACAGAAACTGGTTGTTTGGCGCGCATGAAAGTAACCTGCAGGAAGGTCGGCGTATTAAACTGCCCATCGAAGGTGACCTGGAAAGCGACGCCCTCACGCGCGAGACCCAGCGGAAACAGTTCGGCGTAGACCCACTGGACATTGAGGCGATGCTATCGGTGAGTTTCCCGCGGCCATAACTGTAACCAGTATACTTCCTACATTACGAAAGAAGCATACTGAAAAAAAAGATATTTCATCTTATTTCACCGATTTGGGTTTGACAGGTTTCTACGGGGTCGGCGTTTTGGCCGGGGACAGGCAACACATACTGGTTCTGCTAACCATAATAAATAGGCTAAATTTTCAGGATGTGAACCCAGTCCCCTTATTCAACCGCGCTTTTTCATAATTAACTAAATTAAATTTTTACAAATTTATAAGCCGGTAATATTAAACAAAATTGCTGCGTAAGGGGACTGGCACTTCGGCAAACTCAGCACAGAATTAAATCCGGTAAAGCTTAACAACCCCTGTAAATAGTTAGGCGGCACCCCGGATTTTTGCCTGTCACCGATTATACCGGCGTTCCGCTCGAATGCTATTTCCGACCGCGTTTTGGCAAGTTGCCAAGTGTAGTTAACGGGTCTGCCGGGGCGACGGTGGGGATGTCCAGCACCTGACAGGTCATGGCAATTTCTGTGCAATTGGTGAATTTTGGGCAGCGTACGCACTCGTTCCACACTTTTCGCGGCAAATTGGCGCGGTCAACCTCGGTGAATCCAATCGAGCCGAAAAAGTCGGGGCGATAGGTGAGGCAATAGACGGATGAGATACCCAATTCACGAGCATCCTCAATACAAGCTGCAATTAATAAACGACCGTAACCTTTGCGCTGGCAATGTTCCGCCACTGCCACCGCTTTCACCTCGGCCAGGTTTGCCCAATCGACGTGCAACGCGGCAGTACCCACCACCTCGTCGCCTTCCAATATAATATGAAAGTCGCGGATATTCTCATATAACTCATGCAATGCCCGATGCAGCATGGCGTCGCGCTCAGCAAATTGGTTAATCAACCGCTGCATGCCCACCACATCAGTAACCCGCGCCCGTCGTAAAATATAATCACTCATGCAGATATTGTATAAATCGCGGGGGATTTAGTCAAAGAGCGGGGTGAAAGATGTGTGGATAAATAGTTTTTTTAATAATAAGTCTAATTTATCTGTTATCATTCGTTTTCACTACTTCCTAATATTTGACGTGGGAGATAAATGTAATGTATAATTCTGTTATTAATAAATAGAAGTTTTATATTATAATATATTACAAATAGCAAAATGTTGTAGATAAATGAGGATGCGATGCGGTTAACTTTTTGTTTATATCTGATTTTCAATACTTTGTTAATGCTTTATGCCATTCCTTCTGATAAACTTATTTTAAATAAGGGTGATTTAAGCAATATCGAGGTTCAATTTTTCAAAGACATTGATGATGGTGAATTGAATAACTTTTCGATGTATGATGGTTTTTTAATTGCTTCAAATATAACAGATGAACAAAACTTCAAATACTACCAATATAAATTGTTGAATATAAAAACATTAGCTGTTAAAAATCTTAATCAAAACACTGATTCATATACGCTTGGTAAGGATTTGCTTAAATGGATGCATGATAATGTATTAATAAAATATTCTGAATCCGCATCAGATGCTATCAAACTTCTTGATAATGGCGATTATAACTGCCTATCTTCTAGTATATTATATGCATTATTAGCAAAGGATTTGAATTTGAACGTTGATTGTATTATAACTAAGAAACATTCTTTTTGTGTATTGCATGATAAAAAAGGTGATATTGATATTGAAACAACAGCAAGATATGGTTTTGACCCAGGAACAAAGGAGATAGAAAGGCTTGGAAAAGATTTAATGATAATATCAGTACCTAAGAGTGAGTATAAGTTGCGGCAATCTGTAACTCTAAAAGAATTAATTGGATGTGTGTATACTAATAATATCGATGATAATACTTTTAAAGATTACAATATTTGGATAAAAACCCTTGTTTCTTTGGGAAAAGCATACTATTATTATGATAATGATACACAGATACATGATCAAATCATTGCAAACATTATTAATTTAATGAATTATTGCATTAATCAAAATGACTTTGAAAATGCAAAGTTGTATTTTGCAAAGTTAAATAAATTTGAACCACAATATGATAAATTATCAGAATGTAATGATCTGTTGTGGTGTAAAATAGCTAAATCATACTTGGAACAAAAAGATTATTATAAAGCAATAGATGCAGTTCATGAAGGATTGAAATTTAATAAAGAAAGTCTGCTTATAAAGAGAATAGGCGTGTTTTGTTACAATAAATGGGGACTGTCATTTGCTGAAAATGGTGATTATTTAAACGCTATAAGATTATTCAATCAAGGTAACGCCGAATGTAGTGATGAAGTTATTACAACAAACCTGAAAATATGTTATTACAAAATAATAAGAAATGATGTTGTTACTGATAACTATGCAAATTTTAAGGTTCATTATTCTCAATTGCGTGTTTTAAACGAAAGCGACTCTGAATTAGTAAAGTTTACTGTGGAAGTATTTTCTAAGATGTCTATAAACTTTATAAAGAAGAATAAGTTTCGAGAGTCAATCAATGTAATTAAAGACAGTTTAGTTTTTTATCCTGGTAATAAGGAATTATTAGAGGAGTTAGCAATTAGTTACGATGATTATGGTAGACATTATGTAAAGTCCCTTGATTATGTCAATAGTATCAAAATTTATGAAGAAGCAGTAAAGTTAGTAAAAAATAAAGATCTTTTGCATAATATGCATGCTGTTTATAATAACTATCTAATATTGTTATGTAATAAAAAGAATTATGTAGAAGCTAAAATTATTTATAATAAAGCATTACAATTTTTCCCCGGAGATACAAAGTTTATTTCATTTAATAAACAAATTCAAAATGGTCTTAAACGAATTAAACACTGATAGCATTATTTAATACAATTTTAAGTTACTGATAACTGATAACTGCTTGGATTTGTTATTTGAAGTTAGTCCAAGTACCGGAATAGCCGGGCTTCACCCCTTTCCAAACGGTGACAGAATTTTTCAACATGATTATCTAATACAGCCACCACAAAAATTCTCAATTCATTTAACCACGGTGACTGTATTTTCAACTCAATTTTCAACACAGCCACCAGAACAAATTTCCAATCTTCTCTCCTCACTCCTCACTTTTCTCTCTTCAATCATCCTTTTATCACTCCCAATGGTATTGTTCTTGCCACTTTGCGGGCTATTCCCGCGTGGTGCATTACATTTACCACCTGG
>JBIJDE010000540.1:0-3465 GCA_044344305.1 Armatimonadota bacterium | reverse complement strand
TTAAAGTAATCAATATCAATCATCATAGCTGACACTATACTTTTCATGCGTTTAGATTCTTTAATGATTTGATCTACTAATATTTCAAAAGATTGTCTATTATACACTCCTGTCAAACTATCTGTAGTTGCCATATCTTCTAACCGCTTTTGATACCTGTTAATTGTTATGACTGTTATAAACATTACTACAGAAGATATCAATAAGCATATCAAAATATTTAAATACAAAACTTTACGAATAGTTGATAATGCATCATTTTCATTTTTCTCAACAAATAAGTACCAGTTTAATTCTGGTATATAACGAACGTTAAGCAAGAACTTATTTCCGTCCCTAACATATTGGTACGACCCAGAATCTTGTTTTAAGATTGTTTCAGATTGTTTCCCTAATCCTTCGATATTATGAATGCTTTTCCCGGACATATTAGCGTTATTTGCAAATAAAACAATATTACCATCTTTTTTAACGAAATAAATCTCTCTCTGATATGTTTTTTGACATTTCTCAACCATTTGTTTAACAGCATTAACAGTTAAACCTACGCCTGTTGCTCCAATGAAATTCTTTTTATAATCAAAAACGCGATAATTAATAAAAATTGTCCATGCATCATTATTAGCCATATCAGGATCAACATTAATTTCATAATTTGGCTTCATATTTTTAACTCGAAAATACCAGGAATCGCGAGTGTTTTTATTAGCAACTTGTTTTAATATTCCACGGGTTTGATAATATACCCGGGTTTTATCTGAAACAAAAAAACTGGTAAATACTTGATATCTTTTCTGTATTTCATTTAAATATTGAACCATCTCATCTGGTGTTTTCTCGCCATTGATAACCCAATCACGTAAAAAAGTATTATTGGCCATCATAGAAGAAATAAATATCGGAGTGATCAACTCTTTTTGAATTTCTGTAAGAATATTATCAGAAGTTAATGGTAACTCAGTTCGAATTAATGAACTTGTAATTGAAGCTTTTGATACATAATAACTCACGAATGATGTAGCCAGAAAACCTGACACGAGTAAGACAAATAACCAGGAGATAAATCTTCTCTTTCTTACATTTAAATAAATTTGCATAATGCTCCAATAAGTATTCAAAATAATTATGAATAAATTATACATCTTAATTTTACTTTATTAAACTTCATTTTTATATTTTTCAAATTTATGTAGCATAAATATTTTTAAATTGGTATTATTTACCCATAATTTTATCTTAAGAGGTATAGAAATGGCTTATTTACTCGGTATCGATATAGGAACAAGTGGTACAAAAGTATTATTAGTTGATGATTGTGGAAAAAAAATCGCAAGCGTCACAGAAGAATATCCTTTACTGACTCCATTTCCATTATGGGCAGAACAGGAACCCGGCGAATGGTGGAGAGCCACAGTTAATGGTATTCGACGGATTTTAGAAATTTCAAAAATAGATTCATCTGAAATAGCAGGAATAGGACTATCCGGTCAAATGCATGGATCAGTATTTTTAGATGATGCATGTGAAGTTATACGACCTGCAATATTATGGTGTGACCAACGAACAGTTAAACAATGTGACGACATTACAGCACGGGCAACCAAAGCTGTCATAGAATCTGAAACATTAAATCCTGTATTAACTGGATTTACTGCGCCGAAAATTGTATGGCTGCAACAACAGGAACCGGCAGCATGGAACCGGGTAAAAAAGATATTACTTCCTAAAGATTATATCCGTTTTAAATTAACCGGTGAGTTTGCCACAGAAGTTTCTGACGCTTCTGGTACATCATTGTTAAATGTTCCACAACGAAAATGGTCATCAGCAATGATGGAAGCATGCGATGTTGCAACAGATATGTTGCCACAAGTATTTGAATCCTACGAAATCAGTGGACGAATCAGTAAGGAAGTGGCTACACTAACTGGTTTGGCTCCTCACACACCTGTTGTAGGTGGTGGTGGCGACCAGGCTGCCGGTGCTGTAGGCAACGGTATTGTCATGGAAGGAATTGCATCATGTTCAGTCGGTACATCTGGTGTATTATTTGCCCATATGAAAAAACCTTATACAGATCAGCAGATGCGTACTCATACATTCTGTGCTGCTGTACCAGGTGAATATCATGTCATGGGTGTACAACTGTCATCTGGTGGATCACTTCGTTGGTTCCGTGACACTTTAGGTGATGTAGAAATTGCTGCCGCTAAACAAATCGGTACTGATCCTTATGAATTGATTACCCGTGCTGCTGCAAATGTGCCAGCAGGTTCAGAAGGCTTATTATTCCTTCCTTATCTAACGGGTGAAAGATGCCCATACCCTGACCCATATGCAAGAGGAGTATTTTTCGGCCTAACACTACGTAGCAACCGCGCATATATGGCTCGCGCCGTATTGGAAGGAGTTTCATTCGGACTACGCGATTCACTCGAAATTTTCCGAGGAATCGGCGTAAATCCTACCGAAATACGTCTAAGTGGTGGCGGTGCAAAAAGCTCATTATGGAGACAAATACAGGCGGATATATTTAATAGCAATTGTGTAACAATCAATATTGATGAGGGACCGGCATTTGGAGTAGCTCTGTTGGCAGGTGTTGGTGCTGGCATTTATCCATCAGTTCAGGAAGCATGCGCAAAAACTATTAAAGTTGTTGATAAAACACCGCCTATTCAGGTTAATACTGAAATATATAATAAATATTATCCAATTTACCGTAATTTGTATGCTCATTTAAAAGAAGATTTTGCAGCGGTATCACAAATTTAAAGGGAATGAAATGAAAATAGTAACTGTTGAAAATATAAAAATTGGTACTGGTGAACCACTCGTACTAATCGCAGGTCCATGCGTTATTGAAAGCCGTGATATGGTGATGAGAATTGCTGAAGATGTAAAGAAGATTTCTGAAAAATTAAATATGCCATACATCTTTAAAGCATCTTTTGACAAAGCTAACCGTACATCTCGAACGGCTTTTCGAGGACCGGGAATTGATGAAGGTCTGAAGATAATGGCTGAAGTAAAAAAACAGTTTGATTTACCAGTTTGTACAGACTTTCACGAAGCGTGGCAAGCGAGTATTCTTGCTGAAGTAGTTGATTTACTGCAAATACCTGCCTTTCTTTGCCGACAAACGGATATGTTGGTAGCAGCAGCAGACACAGGCAAACCAACAACTGTAAAAAAAGGACAATTTCTTGCACCGTGGGATATGAAAAATGTAATTGATAAATACACAGCTGCTGGAAATTATAATCTGATGCTGGCAGAACGCGGCGCGACATTTGGGTATAATAATTTAGTCGTAGATATGCGTAGCCTCGCCGCTATGCGTGATTTTGGTTATCCACTGGTATTTGATGCTACTCACAGCGCACAACTCCCTGGCGGTTCTGGTACTGCAACTGCTGGCATGCGTGAGTATATACCAGCCATGGTTCGCGGGGCATGTGGTGT
>JBIJDE010000539.1:0-3483 GCA_044344305.1 Armatimonadota bacterium | reverse complement strand
AACTGCAGGGACAGTTGATGTAATTGCTAACGATACACCTGTAGCATCAGCTTTTACAAATCTTGATGATAGATTAACTGCAATTTGTGTATTAGGAGTTGCTGGTGATGCTGATCGATTATCTTTGCTGAGTGGTTTGTCAAAACCGGCATATTGCCACAAACTATGTGCGATGCTGTATTGGCCTAATGATGAAGGATGCACTCCATCAGGGGTCAAAACAATTCCTCGTGGTGATTTTTCCTGTAATTCAATAAACTTTTCCTGGACTGGTACGTAATGTGCGCCTTCAGCTTTCGCTACTTCTTGCATTATAACGGCACATTCTTTTATAAATGGCACTGTTTTATCCAAAGCAAAATATGAATGTGATGTTGGGTCGGTTGGGGTAGGGGACATTAAAAGCACTGTTATTCCTTGTGCCTGCAAAGTTTTTGTAATGTAGGTTAGTGATTTTCGATAATTATCTTGAATAGGTTTTTTATCTTTACCTGGTTGCCAACTATTAATTGCTTCATTCATCCCATACATAACACTGACTATTGTTGGTTTGTATTTTAATACCCGGTCTATAAGTTTTGCAGGATTATCACTGGCGGTATCTCCACCCTGGCCGCTATTAATAACAGTCAAGTTTGCTTCTGGGTGATAATGCCTGAATACTCTTGACAGCATTGGCGGGTAACAGTTTGATGCGGTGATGCTGTCACCCAGACATACCCAACGGTCGCCGTCATGCAACATGCTAACGGGTGCTGTATCTTTTTCTGCAGCCATTGAAATACTACAGATTGTAAATAAAGCAAATAAAGCACCAATAATATTTTTCATGCATTCTCCCCACATTAACAACGATTTTTAATTTCCAATTACCATAGTACCCCACAAGCCTGGTAATAATTCTGCTTCTGAAGGTACATCAGCTACAATGGCAGTTGCCTTGTTGCTCCAGTAAATGCGGGCGGTAGTTTGTCCATCTGAGCCGCGTAATATACCTATATCACCTTTAACTTTCATCCCGACTGTTGGTGTGAATCCAAGTGTATCTAATTTAACGGATATTTCATAGTTGCCGGTTTTATCAAATGCTAATTTTACTTTACTGCTGACATCTTCAACTTTGTCAAAAATTATAGTTCTCCATGGTGAACTGAAAGGCACTTTTTCGGCGTCTGGAGTACCGGGTACAACTGGTCGATATAATACGGCTTTCGTTTTATTTGCTACCATAGTTATTAAAAGTCTTAAATCACCAGCCACTGGTGACCTGCGGTCAGGTTTAGCTGTTGGGTCAGTGCCTAACATTATATCGAGACACCCACCTGTTTTAAATGGTGAATTAGCCTGTTCACCGGTATTTAACAATAACTTTGCATTCCCGGTATTCCATGCTGCGAATAATGTACCGTCCGCAATTATTACCGCACCGCGAACATCATACGGCATCGATGTTGAGTTGAAATTAGCTTTTACGCCGGCTTTTTCGATATCTACCCATTCGGCATTATTCCAATCATCCAGTTTACCATCAACTATAGGTGGTGTTATTGCCATTGCTACTTTAAATATTCCGCTTCCTTGTTCCTGCTGACGCAGCTTTTCAATATCAAGTAAATACTCATTCACTTTTTGTAAGTCATCAGCGGTTACTTTTAAAGTGCTTACCGGTATACGGCGAATGCTTTCAATTCCATCCAGACGTACTAATGAAGCATTATTGCCATCCATTATATAAATAGTACCATCTGGAGTCTGGTTTAAAGTTGGCCAGAAATTTTCGTCATGCAGAGTAATCCCTTTCAGGCTCATGCCACGTTTCGCAACCGGCATTTTCCACAGGATTCCATTTCTGACATCTTCAAAAATAGTGGCAACAAAAAGGCCGTCACTGGTGAATATATACATATTTCCCATATTGCCGTTTACTGCCCATAATGGTCCAGCATCAGATTCTTTTGGGGTGACGAATCCACCCAACAAGCGTGTGGTGCCAATTAATTCACCCGGGAAACTTGGTCGACCAGCGGAATGTGACGCATGCAGACCCGGCCAAACAGATGGGTAGCTCCAGATAGCTTTGCCGTCTTTAACACCACAAAGCGAGTATTGATGGAAAGGCTCAACACCCAGGGTTAGTACAATATTATTATCTTTGTCTACAAGTATCTGGTTACCACCACTTGATGCTGGACCTTTTACACCGGTTGCCAATACTTTACCTTTTGCCAGGTCATAAGTAGGTACGCCATCTTTATTGAATGATGCTGGCGAAAATTGCATTGCTTTACCATTGATAGATGAAATGCAGAATGACAGGTCTGGCATGACAGATAAGGTTCCCACTTTTCCCTGCTGCATATTAATTTCTTCTTTTTGTACCAGTCTATCGCCGTTTGTATCATTCCATACAAAGAAAGCCTGGTTTTTGAAATTACTTTTACTCATGTCACCTTTTAAGTCGCTATCAGTTGGCCAGGTTGATTTAAAACCATCATCTTTCAGTAGATCCCAACTGTTTGCCCTACCCATAGCGGCTACTGGTGTTGCAACTCCATCAACATCAATGAATAAAAACGCAATCATCGCGCCGGTCGTAGGATTATCGTTGTAGCAATTAGTGAAATAACGGTGTCCGTTTAAATAAAATGCTGTGTCGGGTGCAGCTACCGGTAATTTTAATTGCCCGGGTGTTGAAAGGTAAGTAACATTAGTTAATTTCCATGTACCGGTTGGCCAGTCAATTTTAAACTCCATCCCGCCGGTTTTTCCTTCGGCATAGTAATATTTATTTTTATCTCCCGGGTCAAGTTTTCCGCCGCCGCCATATTGGGTAGGACCGTAAAATGCCTTAACAAATTTGCCGTCCAACGTCCAAACACTCACCCGTTTAGGCACAAAATGACGTTCTGTAACCCATAATTGGTTTTTCGAATCAATAGCCATACCCATTGGGTTATTCATGTGCATTTGGTCATACGTTCCGGCTTTGGGTATACCAGGGTTACCAATAGCACGAATTAGTTTACCATCAGCGGAGAAAACCTTAACCTGGTGACTATTGCCGCGGTCACTGATGTAGATGTTGCCGTCTTTATCGAGGCTAATTCCAATCGGATCTTCCAAGTTATCAATCACCGTTACTGCTTCCGGTAATATGGCTGTTTCTTCAATTTTGGCAAACTTCAACAATTTCTTCCCTGAAAGCACCAGTAATTGTCCTTTTGCGTCAAATGCCATTCCTGTAGGAGAGTCTAATGGGGTTGAACCGAGTATTTTTCCAGTTTTAATATTAGCAAACGTTAATTTATTTAACTGGTTGAAACTGAATACCATAATTCCATTATATACTGCCATCCCCGACATATCATTAATTTTCCAGGTGGCATCTTTTGCAGTTCCAATTTCAATTTTAAGCACAAGTTTATCAAGCAGTTTTTGTGCCAGTGGTGATTTGTCTGGGTTTACTGATAATGCTGTCACCCG
>JBIJDE010000122.1:0-11229 GCA_044344305.1 Armatimonadota bacterium | reverse complement strand
TACATTCTGATCAGATTTTGTAGTAAAATCTTCAACAATTAATGAACTGTCTTTAATTGTATTTAGATATACCAAATATAATATAAATGATTTGTATTCAATGTCGGTGATATGCGAATAATAATTATAACATTCTTTTTTTAATTCATCATAATTTTTCACCCAATTCAATAAATTAAGTTTTGTAGATCTAATCTCAAACAATCTATTTACATCATCTTTATATTTATTTTCAAGCAATTTACAAATTTCTATCTCTTTATCATATTTATTTATATCTTTACTATGATCAATTTCAACAAGTAATAATCTTTCTACATCAAAGCATGATGAATTATCACTTTTTATTAAATTGACAATCATCTTAAATCCATCATCAGTAGCATAATCTTTTTGTTCAATTGCAGATATAACAGCTTTCATATACTCTAATTGTGTACAATTAACAGATAATACTGTCATGATCAATATAAGTACTATCATAAAATTCTTTCTATTCATTTCAATGCTCCTTTTTAATATACACATTTGTTGCATCTTTATTTAGAATGTAATCAATAATTTTATATGGGGCATTATTCAATACATTAGTTCCACAAAAATAATGCTGTAATACTGTGACACTATATATTTTATTATTAGTTTTATAAAATTTCTGAAGTGTTTTACTAAAAAATGTTCTATGTTTAAATGTTACCATTCGTGGCTAAGGATGACGATGGCGACACTTCCAAACGGAAGTCATAACTGTCGCCACCCGGTATTTCCGGGGTATAATAACCACTATCAGTATTAAAGTTAAATGTTGCATCATTGCCATTCTTATCGAATATTTTCATCGTCCAATTTCGTTTATTGACATTAAAGTCAGCTTTAATGTTAAATCGGTCAGGCAAGTCGCCAATATTCTTGACAGATAAATAATATACCGCAAAACGTTTTGATGTAATTTCAGAAGAGATAACCTGTTCACCTTTAGTATCTATTTTCCCCACACCTATTACCGCCGGGTTTGTTTTACTGCTGGCAGATATATCTGGTTGTGGCGGGTTCATTACTTTTTTCCAATAATTATCCCATGGATCACCCGGAGATATCGGTGATGTATTAGTAGCAAGTACAGCCCAAAATGTATCTACCGGTCGGGTTGGCAAGTTATCTATAATATCGTGATAGCCGGTGCCATCAGTATTTACTATGCCAATCATGTGATAATAATCCGCTTTCACCGCAACGCTATACCCGCACATTGCAACTTTAGTACCATCAGGACTGAATACAGCATCATAGAGACAATTTTTATTATCGGTCAGTTGGGTAACTTTACCATCAATATTTCGCAGAAAAATATCATCATATCGATCTCCACCATGATATACTATCCTGCCGTCTTTTGAGATATCTGGATTATCACCTTTAACTGATATTTTCTCAATACCACTGCCATCTGACTTAATCTTTAGAATACCTATTTCTGAAAATAAAATATCACCATTATCCATGAGTTTAAAACTGGTACTTTTTATGTCGGCTTTTTTGCGGATAAAAGATGCCTTGCCGTTAACAAGGGTGATTTCTTTTACAGCACGAATGCCTTTGACAGAAGAAACAAAAAGAATTGATTTATCATTTTTACTGTATCTTGGACTGGAGATATACTCCTCGGCAAAACCAGACATAGGATAGATCTGATGTAAATTACTTC
Organism: Armatimonadota bacterium; assembly: GCA_044344305.1. Taxonomy (GTDB): domain Bacteria; phylum Armatimonadota; class Hebobacteria; order CAIYQO01; family CAIYQO01; genus JBAXQQ01. The sequence continues at coordinate 9,524 of JBIJDE010000122.1, read as the reverse complement.
CGTCAGAATTCATGGTGAATAAAGCAGAGTTTGAAGAGTTTTTCTCATCTAATGTAAATGTAATAAATCTGCCATCAGAACTAACTGTTGGAGAACTGGCTGCACCAACCATAGCGGTAATCTGCATTAATCCGGTACCATCTGGATTAATGGAATACAACTGATAATTTTGATACCTGTCAGAACAACTGAAAAGTATCTTTTCAAACATGCCTCCGCGCCCCGCAAGAGCAACCGTGCCACAAAAAAGAAAAGTAAACCACATGCCAACCCGGCATAACCTGTTGAAATTCATTTTAAAAATCTCCCGTTTTGAGTAATACCAACTCAATCCATTACTAAAGTACCCTCCACCAACAATTATGTCAATAGTATTTTAATGTTTTTTGAATTATTTTGAAAATAGTTTTCAAACAATAAAAAATATCCATAGCCCCTTTACAAGGGGCGACATGTTAAAAACTATTATATCAAGAACCGGTATTAAAAAATATTACCACTTCACATGTCACCCCTAAAGGGGCTTAATATTCATAAGGATCATCAATTACTATTAACATGCCACCCCTCTGGGGTTGGATTGTAGTTAATATGTGAGTTTTCTTGAAAAGATAAAATGCAATCACGAAATGTGTATAATGCACAACTTGCCAAGGTGGGGAGTTTTATTACTTTCTATAAACACAAATAACGCGGTGAATTATATAAATTAGATTACACCACTGACTTATTTAAACTCCAACTCTCCCCAATTTTTCGGAGTCATCATCAGTTCATATACTGCGTCGTCTACCAGACCGGTTTGCTGGTTGCTCCAGTAGCTGCGCAGGCGGGTTCGCTGGCCGGCGGGGTCGCCGTGGGTGACGCCGACATCACCACGGATGCTGCCGGTGGTTGCGGTTATCCCCAACGTGGCTAATGGAATAGCAGCCTCAACGGTGTAACCCTTGCCGGGATTAACCGATGACTGTATTACCGCATCTGATAAAACATCGACGTACTGTATCTCGGTTTTTTCACATCTGATATCTTGCGATAAATTACCGCGGTTGCTTTACCCTGGTAATTGCTAATTGAAAGGCGCAGGTCGCCGGCTACCGGGTCATTACGGTTTTTATCAGCTTTCGAATTAGTTCCCAGTTGCAGGTCTACGGTGTCGCCGGATAGATATATCATCGCCGGGTCGGTAGCACCATTCACCCACGGTGTTTTATCGGTAACTTCCCAGGCTACATACAGATTCTTAGTATCCCAGGTGATAGCGGAACGTACAGCGGCGTCATCCTGTTTCTTGTATGTTATAATTTCCGCATTGGCGAAATCTTTGGCGAAATTGCCGGTGAATACCGGTGTCATCTGACGAATTGCTGCGCGGCGTATCCCGGTTACCTTTTGCAATGCTATTTCACGCATTCGTGCCGCTTCTACAACATCAGCATCAGTGAAGTCAAACTTGCCGCCTTCCAATGCTTTTATATTATTCAGACCGATAAGTTCACAATTCCACAAAGCGGTTTTCCCGGCTTCCAGATATACCTTGCCGTCATGCGCCTGCACCATGGAACCGCCAAAATCTTCACCACCCATTCCACAGGGAACGCCATCAATACGCGCGCCTGGCACAACTTTTGCAGGGAACTCTATTTTCAACGCATCCGGTTCAAACAGACGAGTCAGGTAATAACCATCCCGGGTAAGCAGATGCCATTCGCCAACGTTGGTATTGATAGCCCAGATGTCACCGGCTACCAGTACCTTTGCGCTGCCAACAGGGCCGAAGGCACCACGCAACATTCCCGGTACCGGCGGTGGCGCGACATGGGAACCATGCACACCGGCGAATTGATTCGGGTATTTCCAAAGCATTTTTCCGGTAACAGCATCGTGGCACTGGTAAAACTCAGATTGTTCAACACCACAAGCAAGCACCAGCTTATTATCCAATGATGGCAAACCGGCGGGCAAACCGATGGCGGTCTTGAATGCCGCTGGGTCATATTTTGGCGCACCACAAGCGGTGAAACCACTTACTGCCAATGAACCATTTCCACCATAAAGTGTCATATCAGTATTCATATACATTGACCAGTTGTAATAACCACCCAGCAATTGATATTGCGGCAATATAGAATTTTCCAAGTCCTGAACCTGTTGGTCATCATTAACATCTGCCCATATTGTTGTCTTATTTGTTTTACGGTCAGATGAAATAGTGCTGCGTTTTGCATATTTCCCCGGAGCCAACCGTTCGTAAATAGCCAGATTACCACCCTGCATAACGGCGAGATAATCGCGTCCATTGCTGCCGGTGCAGTAGCGGGCAAAACCGTTGCCACCCAGGAACCCCTGCCCGCTGGCATCAAATACGCCAATACAGGTAGCCTGTCCGGTTTTCGGATTCAATTTCCATTCACAACCTTCACCCGCCATCACATTCGGGTCTTTAGGATGAATAGCACCGCCGGATGCGCCATAATGCGTAGGTCCGAATAGCTCTTTTATAAGTTTGCCATTTTTCGCATTCCACACTGATATTCGGCGCGGGTAGTATGTGTTTTCGGTAACCCATAATTGACCAGTAATATCAACGGCAATACCGGCAAGGTCGCGCATTCCCTGTGCCTGCCATGGACCCTCTACAGGACGACCGCCTTTCTTGCCGATAACGCGCAGTTTTTTGCCGTTCGCACGAAAAACCTTCACCTGGTAATCCGGGGCATTAGTGGCTACATATATATTACCGCCAGTATCAACCGCAACACCGGATGCATTACTCAATTTATCTACCACTACCTGCTGTTCACCGGTGATTGGATTAATACACAATACGCTTTTTCCACCGGACACAACATATAATTTATCATCCGATACCACGCGAAGAGAACCTGGCGTTGGAACAGAAATTGTTTTTATTGCTTTGCCGGTTTTTGCATCAAGGACAACTACCCAACCGCCATCTGTGCTACTGCCGGTAATGTATAATTTGCCATTGCGGGCATCCATGCCGGAAAGACCGGTTGGTTTTTTAGTAATATCTGCTGGCCACAAAGTAGCGACCGCAACGTCTGACGTTTGCCCGCCTGCCCATGGCACGTATTTGCCGGTGGTGTTATCCAGACAAAACAGGTCACCGCCATCCACTACATAAGCAGTGCTGCCATCAACAGCAATTAGTTGCGCACCGCCGAAGCCGCCGCGTTTATGTCGCCACAGCACTGTAGCGTTAAAATCTGTAACGACCAGCGCCTTGCCCGCCTCGGAGCCACCCCACCCTAAATATACTTTTTTATCATCAGTGGTAACTGCGCATGGTGCGCCCATATCGCCGCCCCAGTTGTCGCCGGCGTTTGGTCCATCCCATGGTGCCTGTCCCGAATTACACGCCCACCCGCGCAATACTATGCCAATACCGGTGTGATATATCGCCCGCCAGGTGTATGCGCCATTCGATACTACCTGTCCCGGACTGCGGTACATCGACATGGTTAAGCCATCCCACAGCACTTCCTGAGCACCTTTTTTAATCGGTTCAGCGGTCAGCAGATTGCGAACCACTTCGCCCTTATCATTTAAAATCTGCAGGGAAACGATGCCATCTTCCGGCAGTGTAAACTTAATCGGTTTGAATCCAGTCTTTACAACTTCGCCATCAATACCTGCCCAATTTACCACCAGAATCCCGTTCTCTATTTTAACAGGAAACTCGCGGCTGTCAGAAAGACGAATCGGTCGCGGCGCGATTTTGCCAGCTTTTTCCAAAGTGGCGATTCCCCAAATACGTTTATTTTGGAAAGTAAAAACGCGGTCAAGAGTGACCCCCGGGCGGAAAATATCTTTGATCGACATACGGCCATTTGTTGGTCCAGCGGTGAAATTAGGTTCAATGGTGAGTACCAGCGAATCACCGGCTTTTCGCGGTTGACCATCGCGGGTTATCAATGCCCATGGTATGGCAATCTCCTGTACGTAACCCTTACCATCAGCGTTTTTCTTGAATGCCTGCTGTGCACCATCCGGCTTTACATCATCGCCTTTGGGACTGCGTTTCGTTTTCCCCGGACTATCACGTTCCACTACATCCTTATTATCAGCACCATACCAGCAATTAAATACATTCTGCTGTTCTTCCGGTTTATTGTAATCCGCCACAACGCGGACTTGCAGACAATCACCATCCCAGCCAAAGTTACCCGCGGTTGAGCCAGGATTACTCATCGGGGTATCGTCGTTCCAACGCGCAAGAAGGTATAAATTTTGCGAGTCATACATGGCGGAAAACCACACGCCAAACTTGTCCCGGTAATGCTCAACATCGCCACAGGCAAATACACTGCCAGAAAGATCCCAGTCGGAATACGCGCCATCAACCTTCACCGGAACCGGTGCCGGCAAAACAGACAAACCAAAATGCTCAGTCTCGGTGGCGCAAACGCTCAACCCGATAACCATCAACAAAGATAGAACGCCAGCACGAATGCGTGGAAAAGTGAAGATTTTCGATAAATCCATGTAATTGACTCCCAAACGAAAATTAAATAACCGGTTTAGCATGATATTGCTGTTCATGAGGATACTAATAATTATGGATTATGACAAGGGATTGCACAGTTTCAATTATAGATTTTTTGTCTGAACCTTGGATTGAGAGGATTTTTAGGATTTTTAGGATTTCAATTACTTCCTTTTATTACCGGGGTTCGCCGGGCTGTGACCCTGTTCCAAACGGTGACTGATTATTTTTCACTGTTTAGGTTGTATTTTTTATAGTACGAGTTTCTTATCAAACAGTACCAGAATAATATAGTAGTCGAAGCAGGAATCTATACATAACACAACTTTCGCTGTTAAAGAGAAATCTACTTAAGAATGATCGCTTCGCCAGGCTCAGCAACCGGTCACTGAAATTGCCGAAGTGACCTTAAGCGAAAGTACTTATACTATAAAATTAACATAAATATGCAGCATAAATTTAATCATGCAAATCATGTTTATCATGTCGAAAATTCAAAATGGGCAAGATATCTTTCTATCTTGCCCATCCTGCCAACTCGTCCACCATAGCTTTAGCGAAGGTGGATTCATGTTAATTTTTTAAAATAATTATTTTGTAAATCCCCAGCGAATGTCATTTGACGGGGTTGGTGACCATGTTGGCAGCAGGGTCAATGAATTCATCCGGGTTCTGCTGCGGCCGAACCCGGATAATGATATAGTCCAGCGTAACAGCGACAGTTTTCTTTAGCGTGGTGTTGTGATTTGCTAACTTTTTTTGTCGTTTTTACCGGTTCGTCTTTATTCTAAAAACGCTGTCGCGGGAGCTGGGGACAGCTCCCCTACCTTTACCGGATATTTCTGAAATATAGAGGTGGAAATATGCACAATTTCCAGTTAACGCCCTGACAAACCCATCATTACTAAACCTATTTTTTAGGCGAAATACCATCCCCCACCCAATAAGCCATCAAACTATCGCCATGGCGAATGTACAGGCGGCCATCGGACAATGCCGGGTGTGCCCAGTGTTCGCCGGTGCCTTTAGTAATTTTAAAAGAGCTGGTTGGGAGATATTCTTTCGGGTTAGCCGGTACTAGGCGTACTGTACCGTCGGTGAAATATATATATAACATACCATCAGCAGTAATAATAGATGCATCGCCGACTTTCTTAATATCGTATGTTTCTTTGCCATCCTGTATATTAAAACATAACATACTCAGGTGGCTTTCATTTTGTCCTGGTGTGCCATATACATAGCCATCAACCACAACAACACCACCATGATGGACACCCATTTTATTTAAGGTCCATATCTTCTTGATTGACTTATTGTCACGGTCAATAGTAAAACCTTCGGCAGCACACCCTATTTCAGCTGATGGCAGGTAGAGGATGTTATTTGCAAACAGCGGAGTGAAACACGGCCAGCAATCACCCTTTTTCTTATCAAAATAGGTGTAGCTCCAATAAATCTTGCCAGTTGACGGATTTAGGCCATAAACTGAGTTCGCCATCATTGCCACTACGATGTATTTTCCGTTCGCTTTTATCAATGTAGCAGAGTTATAACCTTGGATCTCGCTGATTTTATCTGTTTTCCATACCAGTTTACCAGTGTTTTTATTAAGTGCGACGATACTCGCATTTGGCCCACCCGGGCAAATTATAACATTGCTGCCCACCACCAGCGGTGACTCGCAGATACCATGGTTTACCATGGTTGCGCCATATATCTTTAATGTATCTACCGTCCAGATAATATCACCCCGACGCGCATTAATACATGCCAACATGCCGTTTCCGCTATAGACATACACTTTGCCATCATTAACCGTCGGTGTGCTGCGCGAGCCATTGAATGAACGAACATATTCCGGTCCATAAACAGTCTTCCATAACAATTTCCCGTTAAGGTCATATGCAAAAAGAATCCCCTGCTTATCAACCAGACCTATTGTATAAACAATGCCATCAGCAACCGCGATAGATGAATATCCCCTGCCAATACCATTAACAGACCACAATAGTTCAGGCCCATCTTTAGGCCATTCCTTCAGCAAATGCGTCTCTTTGGAAAGACCATCACGATTAACACCCCGCCATTGTGACCAATCAGTAGCATTAACACCGGCGACAATTGTTACAAGTATGATAATAAAACAAATATTGCGCAGATTCAACATATTACCCTCTTTACGAATAAGGTAGTTGTTTTACGGGTGTTAGTCAATAGGAGAAAATGCTTGTATGAACTCTTCTTTTGTAGTATTTTTACATCGATTAACTGGATTTAAATGATTTAATATCTTTATATATTAATACCATAAACCTCGAAAATGTTGAAATAAAACAAGTTGTATGTAAATAAATGTAATATCATCTCTGTGTAACTCTGCGTTAAACTCTGCGCAACTCTGCGGTTAAGTTAGGATATAGCATGTTGATGATAGTTTTTATTTTACCACAGAGAACACAAAGTATAACGCAAAGTGACACAGAGAATCTCAATCTGGCTTATGCTATCAAAGCAATATTTGTTTGTGGGTGATACTCACTTTAGAATTTCTCTCTTAAAGCATTTTAAAGTAGATCTTTTCAATCCTATTAATCGATGTAAAAAAAAACAAATAGTGCCAAATGGTGAACTGTACCTTCACTAATAATTCATTGACGCAGCGATAATCGTATGGTAGAATAATTCAATGGTTATAAATAATCCTTTTTAAAGGAAAAAGAATATGGAAATTACTACATTATTGGCATTTTTGCAGCTTTATGCAGTCGCCATTGTAATTGGCGTTGGACTGCTGGCTGTTATCGTCTTTCTCTCTACAAAAAACAAAATTCTATTTATGTCTCTTATCAGTGCGGTTGCATTGCATATATTTATCATCATTGGCGTTTTTGTCGCCGGCAGTATGATAAAAACGCCGGTCTCACCGACGGCACCAACACCACCTATGGAAATTACCATCTTGCCAACACCACCAATCGAGAAAATTAAACCTGTTCAGCCAAAAACAGATCCTCTCGATTTGCCAAGAAAATCAACAACTTCTGACAAACGACATCGACAGATAGAAACAACGAAAGAGAAATCTCAACCGGAATCATCAAAACGACATTTAACAATAAATGACCCGTTTGATAAGTCACCATTCCCAACAGATTATGATGACCCAATATCTGCAAGCCAGCATGACAATCTAACTCCAACCGATATTGACCCGAATATACCCATAGGAACCGTTAATAATAATAACGATGATGTTGACGAAGATGGAGGAAACCCCTATGGCATTAACGGCGGGACATCAAACGGTAAGGTCTACTTCATTACCTTAAAATGGGGTGGAGCAAATAGCGGATGGTGTGCTAACAGTGATGGGTTAAACAAACTGCTGAACTTCGTTAATCAAACAGTTCCATGTCAAAAAAATATTTGGCCGATGGCAGCATCTGAAATAAGAAAAAAGTACCTGATGAAAAACATGGTTCCATCATTTGTATATATCTATTGCGATGAAACATTTTCGTTAAATAATGTTGATGTCACTGTTTTGCGCGATTATATCAACAAAGGTGGCTTTCTATTCATGGACAGCCGCGACGAGTCTATTAAAGATAAAGTCAGCCGTGAATTAGAAAAAGTTCTTCCAGGAAAATTTGCCCCAATTCGTAATGATAATCCTATCAACTCGTTCCTGTTCCGATTAAACCAGCCCGGTGTCGGACTAAACCCCGGCGCAAAAAATTATGGAATAATCCGTAATGGTCGTATCATGGTATTCTATACCCCCGGCAACTTCTCTTATGTATATGCTAACTACAAATCAAACGAAGATGACTATTTTAAAGCCCAATACCAGATGGGAACCAACGTAATAATGTATGCTATCCGCAAAGGCGACAGTAACGGTCTTGAAAAAGTTGAAGGAGCAAAAACAACTTTGACTAAAACCGTGATAGATAAAATTACCGGCGGTGATGCGCCAGTACAACCCAATGTCACCGTAAAAGAAAAATCCGTAAAATTAAAAAATGAATCCACCGGCAACAGCGGTTACGGAGCATTTACTGAACCTGAAGAGATTGGGATTGAATAGGATTTGAAAATCTGATGAGCAAAATTTATGGTGAAAAAGAGATAATTTGTTAACCTAAAAAAAATATCAAAATTATCACTAAAAAAATCAGGATTTTTAGTACCTTTTAAGTTGTGATTTTAGGATTAATAAGATTAAGAGTATCATATCATGTTACTCAGTAAATGGTCTTCAATGGTTCAATACTACACATATGCAAAAACTCTTTTAAGAAGGTTTACTCTCCTATAGCATAAACTTTGCCATCATTTGCTCCAATATAAATAGTACCATCTTCACCTATTGAAGGGCTGGACCATGTAGGACTACCAATCGAAAACGACCACTTTCGAGTACCATCAGGATTAATTGCAAATACATTTTTATCATATGATCCAACTATTATAGTCCCATCTGCACATATAGCCGGACTTGAAGTCACTATATGTCCGGTAATAAATTGCCATTTTTGAACACCATTGGAATTAATTGCTTTAAGCCTACAATCATCGGAGCCTATATAAATAGTTCCGTCATTTCCTATAGCAGGACTCGAATATACTGAATTATAATTATTATAAACCCATTTCTGAGTACCATTTTGGTTAATTGCGAAAACTTTATTACCTTCAGTGCCAACATAGATAATATTTTCTTTATCAATAGCAGGAGTTGATGTCACAATAGTACCAGTTGAGAACAACCATTTTTGTGTGCCATCAGAATTAATAGCACAAACATTGTTATCATTAAATCCTACATGGGCTGTCCCTATATAGATAGTACCATCATTACTTATGACTGGACTTGATTGTAGAATTTTACCAGTTGTAAACACCCATTTTTGTGTACCATCAGAATTAATTGCAAAAAGTTTCCCACTATTTCCTTCATCAGTACCTATATAAATGATTCCATTCGTACTGATTGTTGGACTTGATG
>JBIJDE010000538.1:0-3484 GCA_044344305.1 Armatimonadota bacterium | reverse complement strand
GTTATTCTCGTTTTGTTCGGGTAGTTGTACCTGGAGTTGTGCACCATATAACTCATCGCGGCAATCGTTGGGAGGAGTTATTTTTCATATCAAAGATCATTAAGAATTCCTAAAAACAGTAATGGATTCTATACTTTTACAACTGCCAGTAATCAAAAAGAATAAATCCCGAGTATCCTGCTTGCTATTTTAGAGCAGGATACACGGGATAAATTAATTTTCGAACGTTATTGCGGGCAAATCTATATTATACACCGGTTAAGAAGCGCATATCATTTTCTACCCATAGGCGAATATCACCGACTCCGTATCTGCGCATTGCGACACGGTCGACACCAAAGCCAAATGCCCAGCCGGTATATTTTTCAGTGTCCAGGCCGCATTGTCGTAAGATATTTGGGTGTACCATACCGCAACCGCCGAACTCTATCCAACCGGAACCGCTGCATAATCTACATCCTGCCCCACCACATTCAAAGCAGGTGAATGCAAACTCAGCACTTGGTTCGGTGAATGGGAAAAAGTCGGCGCGGAAACGCATTTGAGTATGTCTGCCAAACATTTCTTTAAAAAAAGCGTCCAGAGTACCTTTTAAATCAGCAAAAGTAACGCCCTCATCAACTAACAAGCCGTCAACCTGATGAAATGTGTGGCTGTGACGCAGAGTAACTTGTTCACGGCGATGCACTCGTCCAAGGTATAACACCCGTACAGGTGGTTTTCTTTCATTCAATACTCTTGTCTGAATAGCAGTGGTGTGAGTACGTAACAGCGTTTCATCATTTAAATAAAATGAATCCTGTTCATCCATTGCCGGATGATCATCTGGGTAATTTAATGACCCGAAATTATAATGAAAAGTTTCTACTTCAGGACCATCCAATATATCAAATCCCAATCCAATGAAGATTTCTTTCACTTCGTCTAAGGTACGCGATAATGGGTGCTTTCTTCCCAGACGCGGACTTCGACCCGGTAGGGTGATGTCCAGACGTTCCTGTTCTAACTTACAATCTTCTTCGATTGCCGCAACTGCCAATGTACGCTGCTCCATAGTTTCTTCCAACTTAATGCGCACTTCATTAGCTCGTTGCCCGACAACAGGACGCATATCAGCAGATAGCTGTCCCATACCACGAAGAACTGCAGTTAGTTTCCCATCTTTACGTCCTAAAAACTCAACACGGACAGCATCAAGGGTTTCACTGCTATTTGCCGTTGCAATTTTAATAGTTGCAACGGACTCAATTTCATTTAATTGTTGTAATAAATCACTCATAACTAATAAAAGATTATCATCATGACCTGCTGAATGTCAAGAAAAAAATCATAAAAATGAACTATATAATGAGATTTCACAATTATTCAAATTTATTTACGAAAAAAATGTCATAAAATAAAGGAAACTATGCGATGGACAATTGCGTATTTCAGTGTAATTCTATATAATGTAATTAGTTCGGGAGAAAATAACATGAAATTTTTTACAACGTTATTCTTAATATTAATCTCAACTGCTGTTATGGCACAATACCCGGTTATGGTTAGCCCGCCTGATCTTATGACAAACGCTCCGTCTTACCTGCGTTTTTCCTGGTTGCCAATGCGAATGGCTACCCAATACCAGGTAAATATTTCTCAAACACCGTTTCCTGCTAATGATAATATAGTGGCATCAACTGCAAATGTTACTGTTTATCGTATAGACTCACGATATAATACTAAAACTGATTTATTTCCACAAACGCAATTCTTATTAAACGCCACATACTATTGGCATGTTCGTGCATGTAATGATACTTACGACTCAACAGTATTCCCGCCTGATGCAAACTGGACAGCATGGTCGCCTGCCCGCAGTTTTACAGTACATGGTGGTACACCAGTTGCTATAGCACCTTATAATAATGCTAAAATGATTTCAGCCACACCAAGAATACAATGGACACCTGTAAGGGATGCAAAAGCATATCGGTTGCAGATATCAACTAATGCTGATATGACGAATCCATCTTATCAAATTCAAACGACCAACACTTATGTAGATTTTTCAACCCCAATGTATTACTTATACGATAATATTTCAAATATTTATACTAACCAAGCAACACCAATAACCACAATACAATTAAATACATTGCCAAAGTTAGGCCCACTTTATTTAGGACAAAAATATTACTGGATAGTATACGCATATATTTTTATTAATGATATTAATGAGTTTACAGATCAATCAGCAAACTCATCAGTATATAACTTTACAACTTATGGCGGCGCACCATTAATCAGAGCACCGGTAAATAATGCTGGCGTCACCAGTGTACAGCCGACATTTTTATGGACACCGGTAAAAGGTGCTTCCCAATATCGGTTTACCTTAAGTGCAGATAATTTTGCAACGACACTTCTAACAGTAACAGTTAACTCTGCAACTAATTATACACTTACCGCAGCGCAAAAATTACAAATTGGCCGAACATATTATTGGCGGGTGCAAGCATTAAATAGTACAACGCCAATTACAGACACCCAGTCACGATCAAATATAGTAAGTTTTAAAACATATTAAAATTATTCTTCTAAGGCGCGCAAATATTGCGCGCCTTTTTTATTATAGATAGGTTGTAAACAAAATGCTGGTTTCTTATCATACTCATACAATATGGAGTGACGGTACTGCAGACGCAAGGGCAATGCTCGCAGCGGCAGGTAACGCAGGATTAGCAGAAATAGGCATATCCGACCATTATGTAATGACACCTGATGTGGAAGAATGTTGGTCTATGCCACTGGACTTTTTGTCCGAATATACCAATGAATTAAAAGATATCGCAGATAATACAAAAACAACAAAACTTAAAATCGGTCTTGAAGCCGATTATTTCCCTCAAACCATTAATGCATTAAGTTCTGAACTATCAAACTATAATTTCGATTACATAATTGGCTCTGTTCATATTCTTGATGGTTTTCATTTAGATGACACAGCTGAAAAATGGATGGACTTAACACAGGATGATATTAACACAGTGTGGCGTAACTATTATTTGACTTTGGCAAAAATGGCCGCTACTAATCTTTTTGACATCGTTGGACATTTTGATTTATGTAAAAAATTTGCATTTTATCCTTCAATAGATTTATCCGGTGAAATTGATAATGCTCTTGATGCTATTTCCGATGCTGGTATGACCATTGAAATAAATACTGCCGGATGGGATAAACCGGCAGCATCAGCATACCCTGAGATTGATATTCTAATGAACGCAAATCGTAGAAATATTCCTATAATAATATCTGCCGATGCCCATGCCACAAAAGAAATCAACAGACATTATGATAAAGCAATTGAATTAGCAATAAAAGCCGGATATAAACAACAAACAATTTATACACAAAGAGAAAAGATTATCATATCTTTACCATAAATATGTATAACTTACCAGACAAACAAGATGAAATAACCCCTATTTGGATGCCATCG
>JBIJDE010000609.1:0-2912 GCA_044344305.1 Armatimonadota bacterium | reverse complement strand
CGTTTCTATTCTATGGAAAATCTTCACGTTCCTTTTCGTCGCATTAGTTATTGAAATTATTCTTATATTTTATAAGTCACCACGACTATGGGTATATCGTATTGAAGTTCTTTTTGCGAATGAACATACATTACAAAAAAATGAAATAATTCAAATGACAGGATTAACAGAAAGAGTTAATTATAACTCAGTTTCTTTAAGCGATATTGAAGCTAACATTGAAAAAGAACCACGTGTTAAGTCAGTGCTTGTTCGTCGAGGTAATTTAGGTGTTATAGTTGTTAATATTACAGAAAGAAAACCTGCTGCTATTATTTCAAACACTTTACCACCAGTATATATTGATGCTGATGGGTATATTTTTACATTACCAACTCGACCGAAAATTGATATACCTTTAGTATATGGAATAAAAGCAACTGATTTAAATAAATGGTTAGGGAAAATACCTGAAGATGTTGAAGGGTTTTCTGTAATTTCTGATTGCATTTCAGCATTAAATGATCCTACTACCCATAGCAAAAAGATACCGTTAAAGAAAATTTTCTTTGATAAAGGTAAAATTTTCTTTGAATTAAAATCTAAAACACTTGCATTACTTGGTGTACCTGAGCAATTAGGTATTAAAATTTGGGCACTGGATCAATGTATAAATGAAGCAAGAAATAGTGGTCACAATCTGGAAGAAATTGAACATTTTGATGTTAGATTTCCATATATTGCTTATGATAATACCGGAAAGATTAAATATTTACGAGGTACGTCATATACTTTTCGTAAAGTTGACGGAAAAATAGAAAATGAATATTAGACAAAAAACACAAAAGTTAGAACCATGGGTTATGCCTGTAACAATCGTTTGCCTTTTTTTTGGCGGATTGATTGCGATGTTGATAAACAGTACGAATCAGGATACTAAAAGAAGCGATGCTAACCCATTAAGCGCGATAATATCTTCTCAAAATGATATTAGAGAATTGCGCAATGCACAAAAGGAATTGGAAAAAGCTTACAAAGAAAAGTCTGAGCAATATGATTCTCTGATTAATGATTTGGCCAAACGTACCTCAGCCAGTGATCAATTAATTGAAGAACTAACAAGTTTACGTATTAAAGCTGGTGTTATCGCAATACAGGGACCAGGTATAATAATATCAATTGATGATACAAATATTATCAAACCCAAAATTACTGGAGACAATGCTGCACCATATCTGACTCATGATATTGATATTTTAATGTTAGTAAATGAAATGCGTGCAGCTGGCGCTGAAGCCATTGAGATTAATAATGAACGAATTGCATATAATTCTGCAATCAGATGCGTAGGACCATCGATTAAAGTTAATGACAAACCTATAAGTGCCCCATTTATAATAAAGGCTATTGGTAAACCTGAAGAGTTATTAGGAGCAGCTAATTTACCTTTTGGTGTTCTCGATGGGTTACGTCCTTTAGGCATGAAAATTGATGTAAAAAAACGTGACTTAATTAAAATTGACGCACTTAATAAACCACAGGCAATAGATTATGCAAAACCTTCACCAGAAACGAATGATACTACCGGGAGTAACCAGTAATGTGGATAGCATTTTTAGCATTAATTATAGGTTTTTTTGCTGTATATTTACCATCTCTTAAAATGTCTTCATTGACAGGTATTTCAGAATATATTGGTGTAGCCTTGATCGCAGGATTGGACTCAATAATTGGTGCATTCAGGTCATATATTGAAGGTAAATTTGATGATCGAGTATTTGTAACTGGTTTTTTTACTAATGCTATTTTATCTGCAATACTCCTTTATTTATTAGGAACAAAACTGCAAATTTCATATATTAGTGTCGCAATAATGGTAGCGTTATTTATTCGCATCTTTAATAATCTTGGATTTGTCAGAAGATACCTTGTAACTAAATATTTCTCTAAAAATCCAAATGCTGAAAATCACATTTCCGAATCATAACTTTATGCAAATTCGGGTTAAAATTAACGTACAACAAATTCTTATTAAGAGGAACATAATATGATTATTGATGGCTTTACGCTTTATGGCAGTTGGCCAGGTTATAATGAATACCACCCAATAACAAAAATTATTGAAGCTGTAGATAAATTTAAAATTGATTATGCCTGTGCTATATCATCACAAGGTATCTTTGTTGATGCTTTAACAGGCAATACTAATACAATCAATGATTGTGCTACTGATTCCCGTCTTATTCCAATAGGTACCGCTGACCCGCGTTGTAATGGATTAGAAAATGTGGATTTTTGTATTCAAAATAAGATGAAATTAATGGCACTTTTCCCAAATACTCAAGGTTGGATACCGACTACATTATCCGCACGAAACCTTATAGAAAAAATTTCCAATGCTGGCTTAACAATGATTATAGAATCACCTGCTGAAGGTAACCCAACAGCTATTTATACATCACTTATTGGTTTAGATTTCCCTGTAATATTATTAGATGTCAGCCTACGTAATTTAACTGAAGCAATATCTGTTATTGAACGACGGCCAAATACATATCTGGCAAGTCGACTACTTGCTGGCGGGGACACCATTGAAATGTTATCAAGTAGAATCGGCAGTGATAAAATTTTGTATAATTCACGATTTCCATTATCATGTTTTTCATCATCGTTTCTTACTGCAAAATATGCAACCATTACAGAGACTGACAGAAACTTGATAATGGGAGCAAATATGGCGAAATTTTTACGTTAATTAAGGAAAAATTTATGATTTATACAATTCCTAAAATAAACTCTGCGATTACTACGTCTGGTAATTATGATATTACTTTAACGCAATTTATTGTATTAACTGCTGATTCTGATATATTATCTTTTGAAGCTGCAAAATTATTGAGAGATGAAATAAAAGCACATCATAATTTTTCTCC
>JBIJDE010000537.1:0-3494 GCA_044344305.1 Armatimonadota bacterium | reverse complement strand
CTTTTTCTGTAAAAGTAACAATGAGTATTTCGGTTAATGGTATGCCTTCATCGACAATTAGCTGTACTACTTGATTCTCGATGGTGTAGGTTTTTCCGGTGCCGGCAGATGCTTCTATTATTTGATGTTGATTAATTGTCATTTATAAATCCTTTAAATTACCCGCCAATGTAATATTGGCAATAACCGGTTTGTAACTTTATCAAATGCATCACAAGGTGGTGTTAAATCCGATATTAAATTAAGTAACGCCATTCTGGATAAACCTCCACCAAAACTGTCATTCAGAGAATTTTCAATTTCATCTTCAAGATTATTGAAATAATCTGCTTTCATTGTGGCATCTAATGGCCACAATGCTTTTTTACATATTACATCTAACGGCAAATCTTCAAAACTGTTCATGGTTAGATATTCCTTAGATAACATGACCAGATATTTAATAGCAGTATCTTTATCAATTGCAAATGTTGCAGTAACAATCTCTTTTGCTTTGTAACAGATGTTTATTTTCAAAGGCAGGTTTGCAATCCATTCTGCTGACGATATACCATCAGAATTTTTCGTGTTGCCAGATTGCAGCACAATATATGTCAGCAACGCCGGGAGAATATGTTTAGATATTCTCCAGTAGCCATCTCTACCTGGTTTTAAATCACCGGATGATGACGATGATGTTAATACCAACATTTCAATAGCCTGGTCAGTTTTCCATACAAAAGGTTGGCTGCCATGAATAGTTGCAGGGTGGGGGATTGCGTTGATTTCGAATGCCGGAAATGAAATGGTATTTTCACCATTTCCGGGCATTCCTATGCTTATGGTATTGCATGAAAAATTGCTTAATTCTGTCATTAACTCGGAGGTTATAGCCACAGAATCAGTAAAATCTTTTCCTAATTTTTCAGCATCCAGTCGTGCAAATACTCCGTCAGGAGTGATACTTTGCTGGTGCGCGTCATTATATGTTTTCTTGAAGAATTCCGCTGGTGCAGGAATATTACTGTCTTTGATTATTTTCTTTATGTATCTTTCCTGAGCATTGGTAGTTAGCACTAAATTAGTTGGGAAAACGCTGGTGAAAGGTTCAGATTCTTGCTCTGCCGCATCATCAATCCCCATATCAGTCAGCCGCAATTGCCGTTTCAACCGGGCTTCAGCGGGGTTTTTCAGGAAATCTACCAGATAATTAATTTGTATTTTGTTATTTGCAGTATCATCAGCTAAAGTTTTTTCAATTGTAAAGAGTTTTTCGACACGTTTTGCATTTTCATTAATTATTGCAGATAAACGTTCATTTGCTTCGTTCGTTAATTGATTGTTTTGTGATTTCAACTCAGTCAACGCCAACATTCTGTCATGCATATCATAATTATCAAACGGGTCAAATGGATTATCTTTATTTGCTGCTTGCAGGTATTGTAAACTGCGGCCATTTAACGGTGCTGGTGCTTCTGTAAAAGTTCCTGTTGATAACAAGTGCCTTTCAAGGTAACTTTCCAATTGTGTGATTATAGAACAGGGATTCATTTCGGCGTCTTCGCAAAGGTCGCGTGAGTTATAGGTTAGTATTAATCGGTTTGTTACTGACAATAATATGTCGAGAAAAATTTGGCGATTTATCTCTGGCGCGGTAAGGTTTACAGAACTTGTACCATCACGGCGAAGGTCAAGGGTGTTATTATCAGGTGCTCCGGGGAATATACCTTCATTCATGCCGATAATATAGATGTTTTTGAATGGCAGCAATCGGCCACGCCGCAATGATGTAATAGTGATGCCATTCAATAGCGGTTTGCCGTAATTTGCAGGTATATCCTCGATGCTGGCTTGAATATTATCCCGCACATTTGTCAGCGATATCCCATCCGGGTAGCAGGGAGAAAACTCAGTCAATGCATCAATAGATCGGTATAAGGCGGTACGAATGAAGTTTTCCTGCGGCATATCTTCCGGCACAGAAAGAGTATTTTCCAGTAATTCACGGATTATTTTTTGCCATTCTTCACATGGACGTTTTTTGCTGGATGATGATATTTGAGAAATGACATTATACAGAGATTCAATGCTGTATGAAAAAGATTCCAGCGTTTCCAGATCAGACATTTCCATGTCTTGATATGGTATTACATTTGTCCATGAACAAGCGGCATCAAGGTTTGCCGACGCTGTCATGATGCGACCTAACCGCATACGTCGCAATCCCGACAGCCAGGTGTGTGATTCGCTTAATTTATCGGGGTCAAAATTTCCGTTATCGCCACGGCAATCTTTGCATATTTCCTCGCTACCGGTGTCGCATGCCTGGCATTTGTCATCGCGTCGGTAACTGTGAAATATCCCAAGTTTTGCCGTCCAAGCCAGCCATTGTTGTGCCATATCCATATTTGCACCGATAGCGGCAAGATAGCAAGGGTTCGAAATCAAGGCAAATACATCTTTGCGGGAAAAAGAACTGCCTATCAGGTTGAATAATGCCGTGACTGCCGCGCTGTATTGACTGATTCGCGCCGCCTTTGCATCAACAAGGTTATATGGAATCAACCTGCCATTGCGGGTAAAAACTTCATGCAATACCGGCAGGTAACTATCCATATCTGTCACCATAACCGCAAAGTCAGTCAAACGCAGGTCCGTGTTATTATCCACCTGGGACAAAATATTCTGGTAAACACACTCAACCTCGCGGTGCAATCCGGGGCAAGCCCATACCTGTAATGACTTATCCTGTGGTATTTGTTGGCTGTAATCGTTCTCATTTATTGATTGTTGTAATGCTTTCAATAAAGTAGGCTTTGTTATTGATTCCAGAGATGGCAATTCTATCTGTTCTGAATCACGATTGGATATCATCGTCAACATTTGTTGGGCCGATTTTCCCCATAGCGTTTGCAACTCATTGTTACCATTCTGTGAATTTGCCGGCATGCATTGGTACAGTGTCACTTTGCACTGGCTTGCAATATTGCATAGTAAATCAAGGTGAAACGGCGAGGTGTGTGCCAAGCCAAAGATGTAAATTGGCTGGGTATTGGCTGGTATTTTGTTAAAATCAATTTTTGCGCTATATTGTGGCAAGGTTATACTATTGGGTAAAGTTTTATCGCGCCATCCATTGACAGAGAAAATTGCGTGGTATAATTCCATTTGCCAACCTTGCATATCCGAATCAAGATTAGTATCTGCAATTAGTTGTCCATTTAACCATGCTGTTGTCATTTCCGGTCGCTGACATTCATACTCTAAAAATAATCGTGAAACCTTGTCAGACAATTGCCATCCGCGCCGCTGTGCATCCGGCCGCCAATCGCCGGTTAGTGGGTCTTTCTCGCCAATGTAGTTCCACAGTGGCGACATTGCCGGGACATTACGCAAGATAGGGGTTGATAACAAAGAAAATATCAATTGCTGCAGCGCAACCGCATCTAAACGAGTATATTTTTCTGGGGTGTCATATCCATTTAGCGCGTTCCATAATGAAGTTTCTAAAAAAG
>JBIJDE010000536.1:0-3496 GCA_044344305.1 Armatimonadota bacterium | reverse complement strand
TTCCAATCTTCATCGTCATTATCAATTAATTTCGAACGACCTATTGTTGGACTAAATAGGGACAGCCACCTGTTTATCTATTTAAAAATCATGTTAACTCATGGATTAACAGCTATCTCCACCCATGTCACTGTTAATGCAATTTTAGCATGCAACTCTATCACATTATAACCATCACGCAATGCAGTTATTGGAATGCTGTATTTCCATGTTAGTCCAGACGGACAAGGTTTGTCAATTTTTACTGTTTCGGCAGTGTCAGACAATTCTCCATTTACCCGCAATTCCACTGAATCTCCATTAATATCATTTGTTGAATCAAATGCCAAAATTACCCATGCATTTCCTGATGTGGGTCGCGGACCGATATGTACCCGAAAGGCGTGGCAGCCGCCATTGCCAATTGTTACCGGTAGCGTTGCGGCCTGCGGTTCGCCTATCGCCCAGGTATCGGTGAAGGTAATTACGTGTCGGCGCGGATTTTTTTTCATTTCTTCTGCATCACCGATTTCCAGCAATAAACGCTGATAATCTTCAGTGTTATCGATTGTTGTTTCAGAATCCATGTAGTTGAAAAGGTATATCTGGTCCGCGCCGCGCTGAAGTAGAGACAATGCTGTTCCGCGCAAAGTTTCCAATGAGTTTGTCTGCGCTTCTGATGATATATCCGGTCGAATCAACAGTTCCATTCCGGCACATAGTTCAATGCCGGTGCCGTGCAGCATCTCCCGCCAAATTTCCATCGGCATGTCAGTATCTGTCGATGCCCAGAAAGGGGTGACTACTAACCAATCGATATAGCATTTTCTTGCCCATGTCACCGCGTCCATACCCAGACCAATTGATGTCTGTGGCTTTGCTGGAACCCTTGCTCCCAACCGAATTTTATGTCCGCGTTTTTCTTCCCATACATTCAATAAATCGCGAACCTTGCCTGTAAATTCATTTAACAGAACAGCACCTTCTGCCTCATGACCAGGACGAAAATGATATCCGAAACGCATCCAGTCCAGTTCTAACCCATCAAAATCGTATCGCTCTGCCAATTCCTCGATCAATTTAAAATGATATTCGCGCACCTCTTTACATCCATAATCAAATGCCTTATCAGTCCACGCCGTGAAATGATACGGCACACGGCGATATTCCGGGTGTTCGCGCCAGAATTCGCTGTGGATATAACATTTTTCATCATCAACGCAATGCACATCATTCATCCGCATGGTAAGCCATGGCGATATGCCATGATATCTGGCACGGTTTATCCAACGTTCATAAACATCAATCCCCGCCTGATCTAACGCCCACGCGGTATGTATCCATTTGCGGGCACCTATTCTGCCTTCCGGTGATAAACTTGCCAGCAGCGGCTGGTCATCCGGTCCATCCGGGTCATAACCGTGCCATATCGGGTCAAACACCGTGCTGTTGTAACTCGTCCGCATGCAATTTGGACACAACAACAGTTGTTCTACCTGCGTATTCGCATACTGGTCAACAAAGGCGTCAACAGTTTCAACTGTTATAGGTTGCCCGGCGCGGGTGCTAAAAAAATGACTGTTGTCTTCGTTTAGTGCGATGCCACTCATAATTGATTCCTTTTACAGGACTTTCACTGCGTTTAGAAAATACAGGGCAACCACAAGGGATTGCCCCTACAAAATATATAAAGAAGCGAAGGTCCTACTTTTATTTAACTTTCACCACATCATAAGCATATACCCGTGCGTTTTCCATGCGGATAAATACTGATGCAGAGGTTGTTGGCGGAATAATGGTTCCGGTTTTCCAAATTGCTTTTTCGCCGATGCTGCCAGTGGTCATCGGTGAGTTATCTTCAAATGTATGTATCTTTTCTCCGCCTTCAGTATGCACTTCCAATAGAACACATCCCTCTGGTTTGATAATTTCATAGTTAAGAATAAACTCACTTGGTTCGGTAATCTCACCCAGATGAATGCGGAATTGTCCTTCCGGATCAGACTCAAAGCCAAAAAGCTGCCATTTGGGCCAACTGACAAAACCAATGCCGGATGTTTTATGGCGTTTTTTCCATTCATCCCATTTCGGCGTCGCTTTCCAATCCGGTGTCCAGGCGAATCCATGAGAAGTTGACGAACCGGAGAAATACAACCTGTGTTCATCGCCAACCTCGACAACATTTGACGCAGTATTTATCCAGCCATTACGCGCCAATGGTATTTGGGTGTGGTCGATGAAGTTCTGCCGACCGGGCATGTGGAACCAACGTCCACCCCGGTCTGGCTGATAAACCAGGGTCACGTCAGATGTGCCATAAAGTGCAAAATGACTGGCGGGTGAGCCGGTATAAGGCATTTCATGCCAATAGTTCCAAAGAAATCCTACTGTCCCCTGTCCCGCCGCCATCATCCCCATGCCATAATAATCACAGGAGTGAAAACCGCGGGCAGCAGCACAGATATCATCATATTCGTCGGCATACAATGCGGTAACTGAATCGGAATAAACGCCATTCTGCATTTCTGCTGTGTGAATGCTGCGCCGTCCCATACGCAGCCAGCGCGGAGAATATTTCAACGCGGTAATGCCGCAATTTCGTCCTGGATGCCAAATACTGGTTATCACATCCGCGCTATACCAGCGTGGTTTCAACGAATCCAATTCCCAATGCAAACCATCCGCGGAATGCGCGGTGTAATACCCCATTTCAACGATATCAGGATGGCAAAGAAAAAGGTTTGGGTATCCGCAACCAGTGGCGCGGTAACGGTGCGATGATGGGCTATTCGGGTCGATGAATACCGTGGCACTATGAAGTCCGAGATTTGTGAGATTGTTTACACCAGGACCATGCTCCAGAATTCCCAAAGCAGGTTTAGTCCAATTAATGCCATCGTCAGACTCCGCGTAACAAATTGATGACATATCACGCTGATAATCCCAGTCTGTAGGAATACCATGATACCACATACGCAACTTGCCGCCATCATTCAGCACGCTGCCATAAATAGACACCCCTGCCCCGTCAGCAAAGGAATCAGGTTTAAGAACCATTTCCGGATGTAACTTCGGCGCGCGCTGAATAAAATTCAGATGACCTGAATAGCTGTCAACATTAATTCGCGATTCAAATAAAAGTTCCATATTTTTCTCCCATGGTTACACAGAGAAAGTAATTAAAAATTGATAATTAAAAATTAAAAATTACGAGTATCAAATGAAAAATTGTTCAAATTTATTTACACAATTCAACGAATTTATAAAAATCATACTACAATTTTATATGTTCTTGCAAAACCATACAAATACATAATGAACCAGACCACCCCCTGCCCCCTCCTTGTCAAGGAGGGGAGTTATGATAGTTACTTGATAAAAATAATGGATCCTTTAATAATCAAAACCTTTGTTTTAAACTCCCCTCCTTGCCAAGGAGGGGTGGCCGAAGGTCGGGGTGGTTTTCGCCTACCACAAACCCGCAAACTAACCATTTAAAAAATAGGTTATGCAATTG
>JBIJDE010000246.1:0-7057 GCA_044344305.1 Armatimonadota bacterium | reverse complement strand
GATTTTTTGTTATTATACCTGCATTAATAGTGTATGGATGCGTTCTCAATACATTCATAATTATCGAACCAGAAAACTTGTTAACATTATACATGCAGATGCTAATCCATGGTTTTCCTGGTATGAAATAGTTTAATCTGGATTCGTATGCCATAAGATGTTCTATCCCGGGGATAGCTTCTAATGCCCATACCATCTCTGCAGTAGCACGAATATTCCTTCTCCCGTTTTCTTGTGAAACTTCGTAAAAACTATTTAATCCTTCATCCATTTTTCTTGGGTCAAAGGTGCCATCTGGATAATATAACTCTTTTGCAGGCAGTAAACTGAAATGATTACTATCATGTATCTGGTCACAACATTCAGGACAAAATCCTGGAAAATCCTGGTAAAACTCACTCGGTGTTCTTTCGACAGGACAATACAACTGCATATCGCCATCGAGATATCCCTGACGTAAAAAACCAAATATTATCTCGTCACGTTCTTTTTCTGACTCATATAATCCACATATATGAGTACCCCAATTACACGAATAATTCCCAAACCCAAGTTCAAGAGATTCCTGGTCAGATGTTTTAATATGCATTATCCAGCCCTCCCGTTTTAAAGAGTTCTACCTCAGCACTTTCGATCATGTCACTAAAACTTATTGAAATGACCATTATATATAGAAAAGCGAAAGTCTTGTTTAATTAATATTAGTCATATGCACCCATGGTTGTCAACAATAAATAACAATATACAATAAAAAACAAAAAAATATAGGAACAGTTTTAAGTTTTAAGTTTTCGGTTTTCAGCAAGGGTCACTTTGACAAGCTCAGTGACCGTGATTTCTATCGGTCACTGAGCTTGCTGAAGTGACCTTAAGCGAAAGTCCTGATATGAAAAGAACCGGCAAGTGGAAATAATAACATTGCCGATAAACCGGTGGTAACTTCGCTAAGTCCATATATTCGTAATGGTTTTCTGGAATTTTTCAGCAACTTGCTGCCATATAAATTCCCCAATGCTGCACATAAAAAGAATGCCGTAACCACTATTGTCGCGGAAACAACCGTATTGCCTATCTCTAAACCCAACCGGCGAATCCATATAGTCTCATGCGCCAAAACGCAAAAGCCGGAAATCGTATATAGAATAGTAAATAATCGTCTTACTGAAATCGATATTATCTCAAAAGTATATAGTATTCCTTTATTTTAAATCCTCAAAAATGAATTACAAAATTATTTTCAAACTATTGATTGACTAATCTGCCCAATAGGGGGTATATTAAATGCGGAGTTATAATGACTGAGAAACGTGAACAAAAAATTGATAACCGCGTAAAGTATAGCGTCACCCGCAATGTCGGCGAGACAATTGTAATTGGTGATAAGATTGAAGTCACGTTGGTACAGATACAATTCCACCAGAACCAGGCAAGAATCGGCATCAATGCCCCCCGCGAAGTGTCGGTATTCCGCAAAGAATTATTACAAGCAATTATGAAAGAAAACGTCCGTGCATCCTCCGCACCGATGTCTATAGATTTGCCCACAAAACTGCCAACAGTACAAAAGAAGTCTGATTTAGAGAAGTAGAAATAGTTTGAAATGGTAAGGGAATTGCATAGAATTCTACATATCTTTTCGTTTTATAAAAATTGGTTTCAATATAACAATTTTGTATAAATAATAGTCACAGTTTGGAACAGGGTCGCAGCCCGGCGAAATCCGGTAATAAAAGGAATCACAGGTAGTTTTTTCTGTCATTAATCCCAATACTCCCAATCGAGCCGGACTTGCGTCCCTTTCCATACGGTGACTGAATATTCATAACTTATGTTGTTAGATGTTGCGATAAGTCTGTATATTTCATAATTCCATAGCCCACAGCATCGCTGTGGGTCTGATGATAGATTAGATTTTACGCCCTGTAGGGGCATAATTCCTCAATAAATAGGAATTGTGCTCTTACAGAGCGTAGATTATGTGGTGGATTTCTACCCACAGCGATGCTGTGGGCTATGGAATTATTTTACAAAAAGATTGGATGGAGATATGTAAAATACTATGCAGCTCCCCTACCTTAAGCCATCTTCACTTCCATTTATTTTAATTTGCAATTTGCCATTAACCTTACTAAATTATACCCATCGACGTTTTTCTTTTGCTGCGTTTATTTTCATACATCATGCTATCGGCCTGGCGCAACATTTCGTCTACAGTTTTAGGAGAGAACGGGTCGAAATATGAATAACCCATGCTTATTGATAATTTTATCCCAAATTTATCATCGCGATTGTGTTCTAATAATATTGATGCAATTCTTTTTTCTAATATCATGGCATCTTCTGGAGTGGCATCAAGTACCATGGCGACAAATTCGTCACCGCCGATGCGTGCTAAGATATCAGAACCGCGGAATGATTCGCGAATTACTTCTGCAGAGACTTTTAATGCTTCATCACCATAATTGTGACCCAGAGCATCATTTATCCATTTTAAGTTATCGAGGTCAAAAAATATCAACATCATTGATTTTTGATGACGTGTTGCTATTTTCATCTGTTGTTCTGATAATGTAAAGAATCCCCGACGATTATAAAGGCTGGTTAATTCATCAACTATTGATTGACTGCGCAATTCACATTCCATTTGTCTGCGCTGTAATGCGACTGCAGCCAGATTAACGAATATTTCTAATGCAGATTCGTTAGTCAACTTTTCACCGTTGCGCATACCGATGAGTGCTGTTCCTAACATTTCACCTTTTAACGCAAAACTTATAAGGATTAACCGTTCCAGTTCCAGTGCTGTTTCAAGTTTTTTAATTGCATCAGGAAACGCATCGGAACTGATAATACTGTGCAGCCCGTTTTCAACTTCAATAATTTTACAGGCATCTTGCAAGCTTTCGTTAAAATCATGGTTAAAGTTGAAAGATATATTATCAAGACGAACACCCAGGTTTGCGTTGATGATGTGACGGGCTTCGTTATCGCTAAACAGAACCTGTAATTTATAACTAAGGGATTTTTTATCAAATGCGCTGACGCAAATCACCGGGTCACCGCCAATTAAGTCGTGAAGTTGTTTCGCAATATAAAAGTTCATATCGTCTGTCGAGTCAAGTCGTACAAAGCCGATAGCCGCTGAAGATAATGAAGCCATGGAACGCAGATGTCTTTTTTCTTCTATTACCAGCCTTTTGCGTTCTGCGGCATAGATGACACTGCGTACAATAAGGTCGCCCATTGCTTGACCTTTTACCAGATAATCCTGCGCACCTTTGCGCACCGCTGCCATTGCCGTCTTTTGGTCAGTATTGCCAGTTAATACTACGATGGGCAAGTCCGGGAAAAGATCAATTATTCTTTCTACTGATTCCGTGCCGATAGCGTCTGGTAAGGAGAGATCAGACAATACGACATCATATTCACCGGTAGCAAGTAAATCCAACCCTAAAGACAGGCGGTCTACAGTATTAGATATCACAATGCCGGCGTCATCAACTTCGTTAATCATCGCCTTCAATAATACCTGGTCGCCAGGGTTATCTTCGATTAATAATACGCGTAGCATTGTTTTCTCTATTCCGGGTCAGGATTATTTTTCAACCAGTCTAATTCGTCTTCAAATGTCTCTATTTCTAAGGGAGCCGCCGCCGGTCCCGTGACTGTGAGTACTTTTATTGCTTCTGCTGTTTTATCAGTATACCAAAGCGAGTATGCCTTTTCGCAATATACCTGTGCTATTAAACTTTGCCGGTAATCTTCATTCTCGACAAACTCAATAGATTTATCTGTTTCGATGGCTTTTTCTGCTTTTTTGAACCACTTTATAGCTTTGGTGAAATTAAGGTGGTCATTTTCTGCCGCTATCATGGCGTGCAAAGCTTCCACATTGTCCGGGCATAATTGAAGCACTTTTTCGCTTACCGCTATCGATGCTTCATCATGGTCCATTTCATACAATATCGCCGCTTTTAAGTTCAAAGCATCGATATTATCCGGCTCTATTGCCAGTAATTCATCAACAGTTTTAAGTGCTGGTTCAGTTTTACCGAATACTGCAAAAACTTCGCGAGTATCAGCAAGTTTTTCTTTAAAATCTTTATTAATCATTAGCCTCTGAAATATAAACCTTTACCTGATGGTAGTCAAGACAATTATCGCTATTATCGTCATTATTGCAAATATTTATTTTACATTTTTTCCGGTGCGCTTACACCCAGCAATTGTAGTACATTAAACAGGGTTATTTTTGATGCTTCAACCAATAATAACCGCGCATCCCTTACTTCTGGGGCAACGCCCGCTTTTAACACCGGGCAACTGTCATAAAATATATGGAACTCACGGGCGACATCCATGGCGTATCGCGTCAATCGGTGTGGTTCCATCTGGGTGGCAACGATATTCACTTCTTCAGGGAACTCGGATAATAATCGTATCAGCGAAATTTCTGCTTCGCTGGCTCCCAATGGCAATAATACTTCGCTGGTATTATCGGGCAGGTTTACACCGCGTTCGCCAGCAGTGCGCAATATGCTGGATATACGGGCATGAGCAGATTTTACGTAATATACCGGATTATCTGGCGATTCTTTCACTGCCAGGTCCATATCAAAGTTTAATTCAGTATCGCTACTGCGTAGCAGGAAGAAAAATCTTGCAGCATCTTTTCCCACCGCTTCAATTAATTCTGACAGCAGAATAATGTCGCCTTTATGTTTGCCGTCTATCACAATTTCGCCGTTGCGTAATAATCGTACCGTTTGATAAATTAAAATCTTCAGGCAATCTGCATCATATCCCAGTGCCGCCATTGCCGCATTGGTACGGGCGATATAGCTGTGGTGATCCGGTCCCCAAATATCTATCAGGGTGTCGTAACCGCGTTCCATTTTATTCTGGTGATAAGCAACATCAGCGGCCAAATAGGTCGGTTTACCGTTTGAGCGCACCAACGGCCGGTCTTTATCATCGCCATATTTAGTGGCTTTTAGCCAGACTGCGCCATCCTGAGTGAATGTTGAATTTTGTTTTTGAAGTGCTTCCAATGCAGCCTCAACAGCACCGTTTTCTAATAATGAGTTCTCGCTAAACCAGTTATCAAATACAACGCCAAAATCCGCCAGCATATTCCGCTGCCAATTTAACATTTCTTCTTTGCCGATGGCAGTAAATTCCTTTACCATTTCATCAGCAGGCAACCCAACATATTTATTGCCATTTGCTTCTTTTATTTTTTTCGCAAAATCAGTTACATAATCACCAAAATAGCCAGCTTCCGGCATGGCGGCATCTATCCCGCATTGCTGCAGATATCGGATATACACTGACTCGCCAAATCTTTCCATCTGGGTTGATGTCGCTGCGTCATTAACATAAAATTCGCGACCTACTTTATAACCGGCAGTTGTCAAAGCATTACACAGCACATCCCCAATTACCGCACCACGACCGTGAGGAATACTGAGAGGCCCGTTAGGATTGGCACTGACGAACTCTACCAGAATCTTTTTATCATCGCCATAATTGCTGTTGCCGTATGCGCTGCCTTGTTTTAAAATTTCACTGACGACTTCTTGAAGCCATGCCGGCTTCAGAAAAAGGTTGGTAAAACCAGGGCCGGATATTTCAATTTTATCCAACAGGTATGGTGGTATATTTAAATGATCAACTAAAATCTGCGCCATTTTACGCGGTGACATTTTCGTCTTACTGGCAAATAACATACCCAGATTAACAGAATAGTCGCCGTATACCGAATTATTCGGACGGTCTACCGCAAAGGCCGGCAGAGTATCAAAATCAATCTTTCCGGCTTCTTTTGCCGCAAAGGCTGCATCTTTAAAAGCATTGTAAATCAGTTGTTTTATCATGTAATTTTATTCCATATTAAAATGAAGAAGCGGGTGAAATCGTATAGTTACACCCGCCTCGCACATATATTTTACCACTATTTTAATTGTAATGCTACAAGTTTCTTTTTGCTACGCATAATGAATATTCCATCAGAATATGACGGATGTGTCCAATTACTGTTAGTACCTGCTAATACCTGAATCTTATTTAATTCAGTATATTTCTCACTGTCAATTTTAACCATTACCAGGTCGCCATTATTAGCATTTACCGCCAGAATAACGTCACCTATTATAGTTACCGTGCCTTCTCCAAAACCAGCTTGCGACCATTTTGCCGCGCCAGTTGTAGGGTCGATGCATTTCATGGATCCATTATCCGATATTCCATAAATATAACCGTTATAATAAACCGGGCAACTCATTCGGCTTGCCAGATTCTTATTTTCCCACAATATTTTCGCGGTATTATTCCCAACTTCAATCATGGCACACCCGTGACCGTAACCGCTGGTGATGAATACTTTACCGTCAATTACTAATGGTGATGATGCATTTACATCATACGCAGTTGACCAGTTAACCGACCATAATAATGTGCCATCTTTTGCATTTACACCGGTTATCGCCTTTGCAGTGAATACCAGATACTGTTTCACACCATTTATAGTTGCTGTCACCGGGGTTGCATATCCCGGGTTATCTTTGCTGCCGCCTTGCCATACCGTTTTACCGGTCATTTTATCTAACGCAACAACTCCGCCAGCACCGCCCGGGCATACTATCGCATTCTTGCCATCTATTAATAATGACATGCTGTAGTCCCATCCCGGCTTTGCTCCATTGAGTTCCTTAACCATATGGCGTTCCCATATTTTATCACCAGTCAACACATCAAGGCATAATACAACGCCAGAACGACTGATGGTATAGACCAGCATTTCATTTACGGTAGGTGTGCAACGATTAAAACCGTAGTTATCTCCCACCTCTTCAGGGTAGGCATAGTTCCATTTTTCCTTTCCGGTTTTTATATCCAAACAACGAACAACGTCACTCTTGTCTTTGCGATCCACAACAAATGCGCAGCCATTGGATATTGCTACCCCGGCGTAACCGTTGTCACTCATATCAAATGACCACAAAGTTTTGGGGGCATTAGCTGCCCAATCCATATTCAAACCTTTCTCAGCAACAAT
>JBIJDE010000376.1:0-5150 GCA_044344305.1 Armatimonadota bacterium | reverse complement strand
CCGGTACCTGCTGGACCACGATACTGCGGCCAATCCGCACCTGACACAGACATTAACACTGACAAAACGACGGTTAAAATTAGTAGATGACGCACAGTTAAAACCTCACATTAAATATTATGATGTAATAATAGCAAAATTAAACCATTTTGAGGAGAGGGGGTGACGTTTTAATTATGAATTACGAATTACGAATTTAATTTACATCGATGGGCAGGATGGGAAGGATATATGTTTTACTTCGAAAAAATTTTGTTAATCATGTCAAAAAATTCATAATTCGTAATTTCTACAGACTCTTGCAAAACCAGTGCAACAAAGAGTATTCCGAGCATCCTGCTCGGATTTTTGCGAGCAAGATGCTCGCAATACATTGGGTTTTGCAAAAGCATCTTTAATCATCAATTTTAATTACCTCCGTGAATCTCCGTGTCTCCTCAGTGTATCTCTGTGTAATTAATAAAAATTAATAACCCTTTGACTAAATCTCTTAGATTTCATAAAAAGAGATGGACAAGTCTGAAAATGACTTCTATCCCAAAAGTGATTTTATTTCTGATGAAAAAAGGGATTATTATACATGTCCAAAGGGAAAGAAACTGGCTTTTGAGGCTACAAAAAAAAGAAAACCATTAAAAGAAAACTTAAGTAAAATAGAATATATCTGGTCAGTTTACCGGTGTTATGATTATAGTGGATGCCCTGTATTCAATTCCTGCGTTAAAGACAAAATCGGCAGGAGAATTAATCACAGTTCTCACGCAAAATATTTTGAAGGCCAAATTAAATTACATAAAGATGATAAAAATAAAGAGAATTTAAAAACGCAGTGTCATTATTGAAAAAAGAGTGATTTTCAGAAAATAATGCGAAGGTCAGGAGATTATAACAAGTCCATATTTTACATATTTTTAATTTCCCAACTTGTAATGGCGATGTTGAATAGGACTCAAGATAATTTTGATAACAAAACCATATTATTAACAGCTTTGCAACAGTTCTATTATCTGTATTGCAATATTTTCGACGCTGTTTTCAGCTATTGTTACTGAAAATCGTGATTGGCATTTTCCGGTTGATAAATAGCTGGCAGCGTTTATGATGTATCCATCTGCTGATGGTTTTACATATATGCCAACCGGAGCATTACAGCCGCCTCCGATACTGGTTAGTACCTGGCGTTCTATTTGTGTGGCTTTTGCCGTGGCCAAATCATGTATTTCAGCCATGATTTTGATGATTTCGTGGCTGTTCTGCCTGGTTTGCAATGCCAGCGCACCCTGACCGGGGGCAGGTATGACATCTGCGGGGTCAAAATATTGGGTAATTCTGCCTTGTAATCCTAATCTATGCAACCCGGCAGCAGCAATACAAATGGCGTCGTAGTC
The DNA here is from genome assembly GCA_044344305.1 of Armatimonadota bacterium. GTDB lineage: Bacteria > Armatimonadota > Hebobacteria > CAIYQO01 > CAIYQO01 > JBAXQQ01. The sequence continues at coordinate 3,762 of JBIJDE010000376.1, read as the reverse complement.
GCCTTCGTCGAGTTTACGCAATCGTGTATCTACATTTCCTCTGATGTCTACTATCGATAAATCCGGTCGTATTTGTAGCAACTCGGCACGACGGCGCGTGCTTGATGTGCCGATTACAGCACCAGATGGTAATTGTTCTATTGTTGGCGCAGTTCGTCCTACCAATACATCTCGCGGGTCTTCACGGGCAGGTGTTGCTGCAATAATTAATCCCGGGGTATCACCTGCTGGAAGGTCTTTCAGGCTGTGGACTGCCATGTCAATTTTGCCGGATAACAATGCTTGCTCGATTGCAGATACAAATATTCCGCGTTCCGGTATTTTGTCAATTGGTACATCTGCCAATTGATCGCCGGTAGTTGAAATAATTATTATCTCAACGTCATAGTCGCGTTTTCGCAGGAATTTACTGATAATTTCTGTCTGGGTAAGTGCAAGACGGCTCCCCCGCGTGCCGATTCTGATGTGCTTCATTATTCGCATTCCTTTTCGGTGCAGGACAATCCGAATAGCTCACATAACATTTCAGCCGCGCTTTCATCCCCGCATTGGGCATAATGTTCTTTACAACTGATAGTCGGGGTATGCAGCAGTTTTTTTATAATAGATAGCGTGAGAGAATCAACTATTTCACGTTGTTGCGGGGTGAAATAATCAAGCTGTTTTTGTATAGCGTTTATTTCCTGTTTACGTATATTTTCAAAATGTGAGTATAATGCGGAAATAATGGCTGCCATTTCTGATGTCGCTTGTTGTTTGCACCATTGATTTATTTCATCAGCAAGCATTTTTTCTGCTTGTAGAATTTCCTGTGTCTGCTGTTCCCGGTATATTTGCGCTGTTATTTGCAAATCGTCCAGATTATGCAGAAAAACGCCGGGCAATTCGCCGGCATGTGGTTCAATATCTCGTGGCATTGCCAGGTCTATCAGGTGCAATGGCTGGTTATTTCGTAGTATCATAGCTTTCTCAACGCTGGTAGCCGTGATGACAGGATGGGGAGCAGCGGTGGAACTGATGACAATATCACATTCGGCCAGCAGCTTTTCTATATCATGGAAATTCACTGCTTCACCACCGAATTGTTCAGCGAGATCAATGGCATGAGCGTGAGTTCGGTTAGCTACAAATATTATATGTGCGTGGCGTTCGGTCAGATGTTTTGCGGTTGCCTCCGCAATATCACCAGCACCAATCAGTAAAACCGATAACCCGGATTTGCCGGGGAACGTCGCGGTTACCATATCGAATGCTATTTTGCTTAATGCTGTTTCGCCATTGCCTATAGTTGTCTCAGTACGAATACGTTTGCCAATGCGTAAGGCATTTTGAAATAGAATATTAAGATTTTTCCCTATAGTTTCGTTATTTTGTGAAAAATCAAGTGCTGTCGCTACCTGACCTTGTATCTGGTCTTCACCAATCGCAAGTGAGTTTAAACCAGCTGTTACACTAAAAAGATGACTTGCCGCATCTATGCCATGTTTTATGTAAAGATATGAATGCAAATCAGGTGTTTTGAGAGTTTTAAGTGAGTTTATACAGCCAACCAGATTTTCTTCATGTTCGCAAACGGCATAAATTTCCGTTCGGTTGCATGTGGAAAGGATTACCACCTCGTCAATATCAGGCATTGCTTTTAATCGCCGGAGTATTTCACCCGTTTTTTTAGGACTGATGTAGAGTTGCTCGCGAATTTCTATCGGCGCGGTATGGTGGCTTAATCCAATAAGAGAAATACTCATAAGGTGGCTCCGCCGAGAGCATTTTCAAGGCATGATATGATGGCATTTTCAGCTTCATTTATTTGCCCATTGCGGATGAGATCGAGAATTGGCAAATCCAATACATCTTCCCATGCCTGTTTTCTTTGGCCGGGTGTCAGTCGTTTAGCGCGTTCTTTCCAGTTCTGCCGTGCCTGCCATAACAGTTCCAGCATGTCACCATATTCCGTGCCGAATTGATTCGATAGATCGTCTCGTAATCGCCTTGCCCATACGGGACAGGCTCCGCTGGTTGAAATTGCCAGCGTCAACATTCCCCGCCGGATGACTGCCGGCATGATGGCTGTACAAATTTGCGGTTCATCTACCACATTCACCCACACATGGCGTTCTTCTGCTGCTTTGGCTACTTGCAGGTTTACCTGCGGGTTGTCAGTAGCCGCAATCACCAGCCATGCGCCGTCAAGGTCTTGCGGCTCAAATTCCCGGTTTATAATTTCGACGTCAGTCGGCAAATCTACGCATTTTGGCGCGATTACAGTAACCTTTGCGCCGGCTTCGATTAATCCGTCAATTTTTCGTCGTGCGATATTACCGCCGCCGACGACAACAGATTTTCGACCGCGCAAATCAAGCATTATCGGGAAATATACCGGGTTATTGTCTGTCATTTTGCCACCTCAAACAGTGCTTCCTGCATTATTGCAATGGTACAGTCTATATCGTTATCATCGTGCGCGGTGGATACAAATAAAGCTTCAAATTGGCTGGGTGGCAATAACAGACCACGATTAATACAAGCATGGAAAAATGCGGCGAATTTCTTGGTGTTTGCAGTTAATGCAGATTTATAATCAGTCACTGGCGCATCAGTGAAAAATATTGTAAATAACGAACCAACTTGATTGATAGACACCAGCACTTTCGCTTCTCGGGCAGCATTTATTATACCGTCGGTTAACTTGCGGGTTTTTCTTTCCAATTCATGGTATGGATTTAATGTCTGCAATATGTTAAGCATTTCCATGCCGGCGGTAACGGCTAACGGATTCCCGGACAATGTCCCTGCTTGATAAACTGATCCGCATGGAGCGACAAGCTCCATTAAATTTTTGCGACCACCGTAGGCTCCCACCGGTAAGCCACCACCAATGATTTTCCCCAAAGTGCACAGGTCAGGAGTCACACCTGACCATTCCTGTCCACCACCGGGTGAAAGTCGAAAACCGGTTATTACTTCATCGAAAATTAACAGTGCGCCAACCGCGTGAAGATAATCTTTTACGTTTTCCCAGTAATTTTCTTCAGGGATAATAACTCCCATGTTCGCCGGCACTGGTTCACCAATCAAGCAGGCAACCTCGCTGCCGCGTTCATCAAGGATTTTTTTTAATGCCTGTAAATCGTTAAATGGTATCGATATCGTACAGGCGGCGATTTCATCCGGCACACCGGGACTGTTGAGAATTCCTTGCGTAGCCAATCCAGAGCCGGCCTTTACCATTAATCCATCGCTATGGCCGTGATATCCACCATCAAATTTTATCACCAGATTTCGTCCGGTAGCCGCCCGCGCAAGGCGGATTGCGCTCATCACTGCTTCAGTTCCTGAATTAACCAGACGCACCATCTCCATACATGGTACTAATGCGCATAACTGGTCGGCAAATATAACTTCGCGTTCGGTAAGCGCGCCAAAACTGGTGCCCAATTGTGCGGTAGCACAGATAACCTGAACAATATCCGGGTGTGCGTGACCAAAAATTAATGGCCCCCAGGAGCCGATATAATCAATATATTCATTACCATCAACATCCCACACCCGACAACCTTCACCGCGAGCGATAACAACCGGCGTGCCGCCAACCGCGGAAAAAGCACGCACCGGACTGTTTACCCCGCCCGGGATAACTTGTTTAGCGCGAGAATGTATCTCATGTGATTTTGATCTGTTCATTTATATTTGTTATTTTACCTTTTTATTGCTAATAAGACTTTATAAAATTTTGCAATTTAAAATCATGACTAACCCCTATTA
>JBIJDE010000535.1:0-3503 GCA_044344305.1 Armatimonadota bacterium | reverse complement strand
TATGATCAGCCATAACTGTTACTTTATCCATCGCTGATGCATCTACCCCTATCATTGCCTGTACATTTTTTGTTGGTTTGATAATACCAGCATGAACTCGGAAGCCTTCAAAACCTTTGGTGTAAACAGCGTAAGGAATTACTTTTGCACCATCTGCAAGATTGTAAAAACCTACAGCAGCTTTTCCGCCATACAGGTCATAATCTGGTGAATACTTTACATTGGCTGCCAATTTTGGCTTTGCTTCCAGATTAAAATCGATACCTGCTTCCAGCCCTTTGATGATTCCCATTTGAGTGTCGATGTACAGGTTTGCAGCTAAGTCAGATGCTGGTCCGAGCGGTTGCGCACTGACTGCGAATGCTTTTTCGCCTAACACATCGGCAGTTGGGATATTCACCAATCCGCTGTAAACAGCGTTTGCTGAGATTGCCCAGCTGAGCATGACGCCGACTAAAATCGGCAGAGTGAGGGACATTTTCTTCATCTTTTCCTCCTTTTAATTTTGTTGCTTAAAGTTATCTGCCCCATAACAGATAGCTCTTTGTGCAACATTTTAAATTATTTCGGCAGAAATTACAATATGCCTGCCGAAATATTTTACAAATTTAGATGGCAGTTCTGCCAGATTCACCAGTGCGAATGCGAATACATTGTGAAATTGGATATACAAATATTTTACCATCGCCGATAGTTCCGGTACGTGCGGTACTCAGTATCGCTTCTACCACTCTGTCAGCATCTTCATCGCCAACAACTAATTCAATCTTTACCTTGTTTACAAAATCAACCGTATATTCTGCGCCACGATATGTGGTAGTCTTGCCTTTCTGATGACCGAACCCTCGCACTTCGTATGCCGTCATGCCGGCAATCCCTACTCGGTTCAATTCATCTTTTACAGTGTCAACCATTACATCACGGATAATCGCTTCAATCTTTACCATTTGTTGCCTCCTTTTTTAGACTTCCCGCCCGGTGAATCCAGGCGGGATATTCAATAAGCGGTTCTCAGGCTTCTGCCTTTGCGGTATTCGCAGATACAGTCGGTGCGGGACTTGCATGAGATACAGCGGCGGTTCCGCCATGGCCTAATGGGATGTCGCCAAGGTTGTAACCATTTTCACCATGTTCGGCAACGTCCATACCTTCAAGTTCATCAAGCTTGCTGAGGCGCAGACCGCCAGTAACAGCAGCAGTAATCTTTAGTAATACAAAACTGGCAATAGCACAGAATACTGCCGATATTATGATGGACTTCAATTGAATCCACAATTGTATCGGATTGCCATACAATAGACCGTCAGCACCAGCGGAGTTCACCAGCTTGGTAGCGAATACACCGGTCAATAATGCACCCAGCATACCACCGACGCCATGTACGCCGAATGCGTCCAGAGAGTCATCGTAACCTAACTTATAACGAAGGTTAACAGCACCATAACATACGCCGCCAGCGGCAAGACCGATAATGATAGCTGCCCACGGCAGTACGAAACCAGCGGCAGGAGTGATAGCAACCAGACCGGCAACAGCACCGGAAGCAGCACCGAGAACAGTTGGCTTGCCATGGTGTAGCCATTCAATGAGTACCCAAGCCAGGGTAGCGGCGGCTGCGGCAGTATTCGTATTAACGAATGCGTAAGCAGCAAGTCCATTAGCAGCCAGAGCGGATCCAGCATTGAAACCGAACCAACCGAACCATAATAAACCAGCACCGAGAACAGTAAGAGGCAAACTATGCGGTGGCATTGGTTCATCAGGATAACCTCGGCGCTTTCCAAGCATGAGAGCTGCAACCAGTGCGGTGATACCAGCAGAAATATGAACTACTAAACCACCAGCAAAGTCTAATGCACCCATGGTACGCAGCCATCCACCTACACCCCAAACCCAGTGTGCCAGCGGGTCATAAACCAGGAATGCCCATAGAATAAGGAAAATCATGAAAGCCTTGAATTTCATTCTTTCTGCAACCGACCCGAAAATAAGGGCAGGAGTAATGATGGCGAACATCATTTGGAAAGCCATAAATACAAGGTGCGGTATGGTGGCCGCATAGTCAGCATTAGGTTCAATGCCAACACCGGATAAACCGGCGAACTTCAAACTACCGATAATACCACCGATAGATGGGCCAAAGGCCAGAGAATAACCAATGAGTACCCATTGCAAACTGATAACAGCCATTGCCATTACGCTTTGCATCATGGTACCCAATACATTCTTGCGGCGGACCATACCACCATAGAACAACGCCAAACCAGGAGTCATTAACAATACCAGTGCCGTACAGATCAGCATCCAGGCAGTGTCACCAGCATTTTGTGCATTAGATGCAGCTGCTGCGACGTCCTCGATTTTTATCGGCGCCGAATCTTGTGCCATTGCGGCAACTACGGGGACAAGCAGAATGGCTGCCAATGCAACCCATCTGAAGTGACTGCGAAACTTCTCGCTCATTTTATTTTCCTCCCATCGTAATTTCCGACCACCTTCGGGCCGAAATCTATAAACAGTATTGACGTGAATTGTTTCGCAAATGTAAATAATTGTTTCGTGTTTGTTAACAGAATATTTTTTTCATGTTTCATAGAACTAAGTTTGAGAGGAGAATTATTGAAAAGTTAAAGTTGAAATAAAGTTTTAGAATTGTTTCAAGGTGATTGGTTTTGATTGTAGAGCACGCCAGATAAGGTGTTTTCATGCATGAATTTTCTGTAGAGACGCAAGATTTTGCGTCTCTACGAGCGAAAACTTATATATCAGACGCAAAATATTGCGTCTCTACGACAACAAATTACTTCCGTAATTTCCGACCATAATTCTGAATTTTAGCCTGCATTGTAGGGGTCAATTTTTTAACAAGTTCGGCATTATACGAACATGATGGTTCCAGATATAACGGGTTTTTAAATAACTGCTGGGCAGCGATGGCGTAAGATCGCGATTGTGCGGCGAATGAACCTTCTTTTATATCAGGGTCAACATTAGTTGTAAAAATCGAAATAGTATTGTCGTTGTTACGAACGATATCGAAGGTACGGAACTGTTGGGGGAAATCTCGCAATGATGATGTTTCAACTTCCCAGAATCCGAGTTCAGGATGATTTTCTTTATCCGGTGATTTAAATGCTGTAACAGTGTTGCGATGAATATGTCCTGCAACCCACATGAGAAGATTCGGATAAGTATGAAGTTTGGCTACAAGATCATTTTCAGCCACGGCTGTAACCTGTGGATTTATGCTCCATGAATCAAGGTAACCAACTGGTCTTGAACCTATCGGTACATGAGTAGCAACAATCATTAATTTATCTTCGACCTGACCTTTATCAAGTTCATTTATGAGCCAAGCATACCGTTCCGCATCCAAAGCACCATGTCCATAATTAGGACCAGCATTACCATCAGACGGGTCGTTTTCATTTTGGATATCATCAAGTACTATTACTTTAATTGGCAAATTTGATTTTGGTTCAAACGAATAACATGCAAATCCA
>JBIJDE010000534.1:0-3506 GCA_044344305.1 Armatimonadota bacterium | reverse complement strand
GATGGAGGCATTAAGGGGTTTCTCTTTTACAATAATTTTTAATTTTACATTTTTAATTTAAACAAAGGGGACTGCCTTGCATTCTGAAAATTTAATCTAATTTTAAATATTAGTAGAACCAGAATGCGTGGCTGTACCCGGTAGTCTTGTTGATTTTAGTCACCGCCTAAAACTCCCTCCGTCACTGCGGTGACACCTCCTTCGCGGATGGAGGCATTAGGGGATTTTTCTTTTATAATAATTTTTAATTTTACATTTTTAATTTAAACAAAGGGGACTGCCTTGCATTCTGAAAATTTAATCTAATTTTAAATATTAGTAGAACGCAGAATGCGTGGCTGTACCCGGTAGTCTTGTTGATTTTAGTCACCGCCTAAAACTCCCTCCGTCACTGCGGTGACACCTCCCTCGCGGATGGAGGCATTAGGGGATTTTTCTTTTATAATAATTTTTAATTATATTCTCATCTTAATACAAATTTAGTACATAAATATTGACATTTATCCCCCTGATATGGCATTATTTCTCTGGTTATGAATAGTATTAATTTTGCTGACGTGAATATTAACGAGACCGCCGTCTGGTACTGGCGACGCTGGATTCACACGTCTGCTGGGCGCATTGACGCGTGATAATATATTGAATAACCACAAGATTTGCGCCCATTGCTAAACAAATATAGCAGTGGGTTTTTTGTTAAATAAAGGAGAATAATATGAAAAAAGAGCTATATATTTCAGTCAGCCGGGAAGATTTTCGTCGGTTGGCGGTTGACCATAACGTGATTCCGGTATTCCGCGAAATGCTGGCGGATATGCATACACCGGTTTCCGCATTCAGCCAGTTGGACGACGGACGATTCGCTTTTTTATTGGAAAGTGTGGAAGGCGGCGAAAATGTAGGCCGTTACAGTTTCATGGGTGGCGCGCCATCAATTATGCTGATGACAAAAGATAACACCGTCACTATTGAAAAAGATGGTGTGAAGATTGTCCGCGAGATGCGGGTGGATGAAGACCCACTGACAATATTACAGACCCTGATGGCGGAATGCAAAGTAGCGATAACACCCGGTTTGCCGCGATTTTTTGGCGGTGCGGTAGGATATATGAGTTATGACACAGTGCGTTTTTTTGAAAAACTACCGAACGCGCCAACGGATGATCTGGGATTGCCGGATAACTATTTTGTATTCACTGATGTGTGTATTATTTTTGACCACGCGCGCCACCGCATGCTCCTGGTGGTAAATAGCCGGGTTGATGATAATGGCAACGCCGATGCCGCCTATGACGCCGCACTGGCAAAGATTGATGACCTGGTGCAACAATTACGCACCCCACCCGCGACCATGCCGGGTCTATGCAGCGAAGCCCGCAAGACCGACCCGCAAATGGCCAGCAACATGACCCGCGAGCAATATATGGATATTGTGATTAAGGGTAAGGAATATATAACCGCTGGCGACATAATTCAGGTGGTGCTGTCACAGCGGATGCATCGCGCCATATCACCGCAACTACAGGAATCGCCGTTTAACCTTTATCGTGCCTTGCGTTACCTTAACCCCTCGCCATACATGTATTATCTCTCCTATGGCGACCTGAAAATCATCGGTTCATCACCGGAAAGGCTGGTTAGCGAGGAAGAAGGTGAAGTGATAACCCGGCCCATCGCCGGAACCCGCAAACGCGGCAGAAATGCCATAGAAGATGCCGAATTAGCGGCTGATTTATTGGCAGATGAGAAGGAATGCGCAGAACATATAATGTTGGTAGACCTGGGCAGAAACGACCTCGGACGGGTGTGTGAGTTTGGCACTGTAAAGGTTGACCAGTTGATGTCGGTGGAAAATTACAGCCACGTGATGCACATAGTCAGCAATGTCTGCGGACGTTTACGCGCCGGTCTGAATTATTTTGACGTACTCCGCGCCTGTTTCCCTGCCGGCACAGTCAGTGGCGCCCCAAAGATACGCGCCATGGAGATTATCGACGAATTAGAACCAACCCGCCGCGGCCCTTATGCCGGCGCAATCGGCTACTTCAGTTACGCCGGCAACATGGACACCGCTATCACCATCCGCACCATGGTGGTAAAAGATGGCATAGCCTACGTCCAGGCCGGCGCCGGCATAGTCGCCGACAGCGTACCGGAAAGTGAATACGCAGAAACGCTGAATAAAGCCCGCGCCTTGATGCACGCAATAGATTTTGCGGAGAATGCGCTTTGTGGGGATGATTGATTTGTTGTTACACAGATATGCACAGAGGAGACCCGGAGTTTCACGGAGTGTTTTTGAAGGGTAGAGTGTAACAAGTTATAATAATCTGTGTTAACAAAAAGCCGCAAATGAAAATATTTCTTTTGCGGCTTTGCTTATTCATTTCAATTTTTAATTAATTCATTTTAGACATCTTCGTCAATATGGCAGTACCGGTAACGGTATCAGATGCTATGTTAGCGGCATTACTATTTATATCTTTCCATGATTGTGCTGTGATTGATATAGATTGAGTCTGTGGATTACTTTCATCTACTTTCTGTCCACTGGCGACGGCGAATCTCAACAATAATTTGACACATTCACCAGGTTTTACGCTGTATGATGTCCAACCACCATTGAATACGTTCACAGTGCGGTTAATACCACTGATATCATATACATACACTTTCCATTTACTATTAATAGCAGATGTGCTGGAAATTAAGAACTTATCTTCTACGTTGCCTGTATTCTTAATCATGATATAACATTCACTCTGGCGATTAACAGGTTGTTCAACAACCGCTGTCTGTAAACTACCGGTATTGTTAATCACGCCAATTCCTAAAAGTTGATTTGCATATTTAGAGTTTGCTATTGCAGCATCAACACCAGAAGTAAAGACAAATGACTTGGTTGTAAAGTTACCAACCGTTGACCATGCACCGAGTTTATTACCGGTTTTTGCACGTACCCGCCATGAGTATGGAGTATTGTATGCTAATGTTTTTGTAATACTGGTGTTAGTTGTAGTATATAATGCACTTGGTTTAAAGTTTGCATTTGTAGACATCTCAATATCGTAAACTGTCGCATTTGTTAACGCACTCCATGTAAATACAACGTTAATCGGATCAACAATTGCATTAATGGCTGGTGTTATTAATGTAGGTGGTGACACTGATGTTGTAAGTGTCCATAATGCAGAAAATGGATGTTTTAAATTATTTGCATCAATTGCCCTTATTCGCCAGGAATATGTATTACCATCTATCAAAGCAAACTGGATAGTTGCTGAAGTCGTAGTAACAGTATTAGTTTCAATCGGTACGGTAGTACTGGCAGGTCCATAGACTTCATATTCGTAACTATTAGCAATTGTTACTGGAGACCAGGCAAGAGTAACCGGTGCCGTAACAGTACCACCATTAGATGGCGACAATTGAACAGGAATGTCATCAATTTTAATTAGAGAAAAATCTGCTTTACTCTGATCAATGACTGTTGGTGAAGCAACTAA
>JBIJDE010000533.1:0-3518 GCA_044344305.1 Armatimonadota bacterium | reverse complement strand
ACACCTCCTTGGCACGGTGGGGAGTTTAAAATGAAGTTTTTATTATTAAAGAAGCCATTATTTTATCAAGAAACTATCATAACTCCCCTCCTTGCCAAGGAGGGGGTAGGGGGTGGTTTGGTTGATTAGATGTTTAGCATGGTTTTGAAAGAGTATGTTAATCATGTCAAAAAATAAAATACGCCGCATACCTTGTAAAAACACCCTCAGAATTGTATTATTACTCAGTAATTATTTTCACATTAAGGTTTATTTCGCTTGCAAAAAATTGATGTTGTTATAGGTAAAGTTGGCAGTGGCAAGACCAAGGTTGCTATCCAGCGGGCTAAGGAAATATTGACGGGTGATTTTCAGTCGGTGCGGGTCATTGTGCCAACTATCGGGCAAAAAAGCCAGATGGAGATGCTGATGCTGGGGGCTGACGGTTGTCTGCCCGGCCGACCTGTTATGACATTTTTTGACTTTGCTGTTGAAATTGCTACCCATAGCGGTGTGCCGGTGAAAAAAATTACCGACTTGCAGAAGATGGTGGTGTTGCGCCATATCTCGAATATCTCCAACCTGGGTTACTTTGCTAATGCCCGTAAATATTCTGGTTTCATTACCGGCATTGATGAGTTGATTGATGAATGCAAGGTGCACATGGTAGAACCGGAAACAGTGATAGAAGCTGCGGCGAAACTTGAAAATAATAAACAACTATCGGCGAAACTGGCAGACTTTGGCTCGATTTACCAGCAGTACCAGCAATGGTTGATAAACAACAATTTTTACGATAATGAAGGGTTAATGTGGATTGCCAATTACCTGTTGCGGGAAAATAAAGAGATAACCAATAAAATTAAGTTGGTAATGTTTGACGGTTTTTCGCGGTTGACCCCGGTACAGGCAGAGATGATAGGGTTATTGAAAGAATGCGGTGTACCGAACATTATAATAAATTTTGACGCTGAAATTGAGAGGAAAAATATCTATATCCCGGTATTCGCGTCGCTGGAAATGCTGAGCCAATATGGAATTTATCATGACGACGATGTCCCGGCCGAAGAAGGTGGGGAAGATGACGCGCTGCATTTTTTACAGAAGAATTTTTACAACTATAAGAAAAGACAATTCAAAGGCACTGATGAATCGGTGGTGATATTCCATGCCGCTACCCCCAACCACGAGGCAGAGATGATAGCGCGCGAAATAATACGCCTGCAACGAGATACCGGTGTATCCGCCATGGATATCGCGGTGGTTGCGCGCAATTCTGACCGACTGCGCGAGAAATATAGCCGCATCTTCGCGCGATTCGGATTAAATATTTCCGCTGGCGATACCCCGACGGCGTATACATCGGTGGGGAAAGCGTTGATATCCGCGTTAAAGGTTTGCCGTGACGGCTGGAAACGCGAGGATATTTTTGCCGCCTTGCGCACCCAGTTATATATGATTACTGACGATTACCTGTATCGGATAGATTTGATAGCCCGCGAATACGCCATTTTTGACGGGAAGGAAAGTTGGAAATCGGCAAAATGGCCGGATGAAAAGACGCGCAATACTATTGAAGAAGCATTGGAGCCGCTATATCAATTTGATGAAATGCTCCACCGCGCGAAAACCATGGTGGAGACTATGGCGGCGATACGCGAACTGCTGAAATATTTATATGCGGTTTACCTCAATACTTATCCGATAAAAATGAAGGTTGACGATATTACCAGGTATGGCGAAATAATGTCGTACCACGAAAAAGCATTTAAAACGATGGATATCATATTTGAAGAGATGGAAACTGTCGCCGCCGCCCACCATGGTATCAGTCGCGACGAAACTATATCGCTATTCATCGAAGCAATCAGTAAAAAACGTCGAGTAGCCCCGGGTGATGACGGGGTACGTTTTTTCTCGGTTAATAACCTGGGTGGCGAGAAAATGGATTACATATTCTTGTGCGATTTAATAGAAGGACATTTCCCGCATTACCAGCGCGAATCAATATTTCTTGCCGACCACAACCGTGACGACCACATGAAAAATGATTTAAAAGTGAACCTGCCGCAAAGAAAATCATTGGAAGAAGATGAGAAATATTGGTTCATTCACACGCTGTATTCAACACGAAAAAAACTCTATTTAGCCAGTCCGCAAAACTCGATAGACGGGTCACCGCTGGAGATATCTTCTTTTTTAGATGAAACCCGCAAGTTGCTGCCAAAACAGTGGGATGCAAAACGTACCACGCTGTTCCGTGATTTAATACCGAAAATTAACGAAACAGAGACGGCGGAAGAGTTTATTAATAGCCTGATATTAACCCTGCACACCGCTGATGACGCGCATATTATGGATGCGTTGGCGGGGTACCACGCCATGTTGAATCACCCCGATATGGTGACAGCGTGGAAGGGGTATGCCCAGCGCAATATAGTAAAACCTGCGATGATAAAAGATGACGAGATTCGCGCGCAATTGGCGATTGATACTAAAGAACTCAGTGCCAGTCGAATGCAGTTATTCAACGATTGCCCGTTTAAATGGTTCGCCAGTTATTGTCTGCAGATAAACGAAATAAATGACGAGTTATCTCCGTTGGAACTCGGTACTATTTTGCATGAAATAATGTCAACGTTAATTGAGCAAAGGGGTGGGGGAGCCGGTGAAAATATCAAGCTTCATACCTTTGATTTAAATGATTTGCAGCGTGATGCAGAATATATTTTGCTGAGCAAATTGCGAAAATATCCACGCCATCATAATGCCCCAAAATCAGAACGGGAAATACGGGAAAACCGGATGACCCGTAGAATGAATAAATTCCTCGCCTGGCTCCACGGGGTATCATCGCAAAGGCTAAGCCGTATCACCGCTACTGAAAAGGTATTCAGCAATAAGATGGACAACCAATTACTGATAAATAATGGCGAAACGGCAATAAATGGCAGACTGGACCGGGTAGACATGCTGGATGATGGATCATTTGTAGTAATAGATTATAAAAGTTCAGTATTGCCGACCAAGCCGTCATTAGCAAAGTTTGATAATATTCAGGTGCTGGTATATCTGTTGGCGATGGAAAAAGTATTTAATTTCGATGTATCCGGGATGGAATTAATGAGCGTGAACCAGCGCAAAATTGTCGGAATTTATAAAGAAAAAGTAAAACAATATTACGGCAAAGGTGAATTGTCCAGACGTGGTGAAATGTTGACTGACGATAAATGGGACGAATACATAGTTCAGGCAGAAGAAAAATTAACCCAACTGGCAAAATCCATCAAATCCGGTGAGATACGGCAAGTGAAGACTGAAAAATGCAAAAATTGTAACTACCGAGAAATATGCCGAGTATCAGAAGTTATCAGGTAAGTTTCAAATGGCAAATTGTAAATTTTGTGTGACTGGGACCGCAGGCTTCCAGCCTGCCCCCGGCTGAAATTCAGTGGCACTGCGCATGAAGACGATAAACCTTTAAATTTCATAAATTTGTAACCATGCGTTTTATTATTAAGTGCCGCTAAAATTGTACC
>JBIJDE010000532.1:0-3529 GCA_044344305.1 Armatimonadota bacterium | reverse complement strand
AGTTTATCCTGCAGGATTTTTCGCCAACCACCGTTAACCGGATTTGGCAAGCCGATAGCCTGTCCATTATAAGGTCCATCGATATATGTTTTTAAATATGTGCCGCGGGTAATAGAATCACCAACCGGCATTATTCGTAAAGCCATTACACTATTCCCCACATTCACTTGCACGCGTATTCAAAGAAGTTTATCTTTTCAAGTCCTAAGCGAAAATTATCAATCTGTTGTTGAGTTAACGATTGAAGCGGCAATCTGGTTGGTCCACACTCAACGCCAATCATTCCCATTATCGCTTTTGACGCAGGCATGAATGGTAATCCGCAATTAATGATATATTGGATTATTTCAACAGATTTCAATTGCAGTTTTCGTGCTGTTATCATATCACCATGGTTAAAGGCATCTATAATACCTGTATATATTGACGGAATAAAATTGTAAGTGCTTCCAATCCCGCCTTTTGCGCCAAGAGTAAGTCCGCAAAGCAGAATCTCGTCACGACCGAACAGCATATTATACCGGCCATTTTCAAGAGCCAGACATTCTTGAAAATCCATCAGATTTTCATAGGTAAACTTGATTCCCGCAAGATTAGGTATTCGTGGGCTTGCTGTTCGCAGTAAATCAACCATCGGTAATGACACTCCCGTCATAGAAGGAATATGATAATAATAAAACGGCAATTGTGGTGCCGCGGCAGCTATTTCAGCACAATAACCAGTTAACGCCTCTATCGAAGCCGGTTTAAAATAAAATGGCGCCATCGTTGCAAAGCAATAAACTCCAGCATCCTGGGCATCTTTTGCAAGTGCCTTGCTATCTTCAATGCTGGTGTGTCCCACATGAACTAACACCTTAAATCCTGCCGGTGCAGAACTAACCCAAGCACGAGTAACAGCTATTCGTTCTGCAGTTGTAAGTGACACACCCTCACCGGTCGACCCACATACAAAAGCACCGGCGACCCCATTACGATGCAACATTTCCGCATAGGCGGGAATAACCTGCAAATTTATAGTTCCATCCGCGTTAAGCGGTGTATATGGAGCAGCAATTAGACCTTCGATATGCTTATACATCTTTTTCTCCTTTAATTAACAACGTTCTGTGGATTGTCATTTTGAAATGCGATTATGTTATCGACTACTGTTTGCAACAGTCGTTGACGGGCAGCACCGGTTGCCCATGCTATATGCGGTGTGATTATACAATTCGGGGCAGAAAGCAGCGGATTTGTTGGTGAAGGCGGTTCGGTAGATAATACATCCATTGCGGCACCTGCTATTTTACCAGTTCGCAAAGCGTCTGCTAAATCTAATTCATTTACCAATGGTCCGCGTCCGGTATTTATCAAAAATGCAGATGGTTTCATCATTGCAATTGTTTCATTGCAAATCAAGTTCTGGGTATCATTTGTCAACGGACAATGCAATGTCAGTACGTCAGATTCGGTGAATAAACGATTACGATCTGGTGTCCATTCAATTCCTGCAGGTATTTCCTTCGGACAATTGCGCGAATGAGTTAAAATCTTCATTCCCAGCGCAATACCGATTTGTGCAACAGCTTTTCCTATTGCTCCATACCCGAATATTCCAAGTGTTTTGCCTTGCAATTCAATTAACGGAGATTTAGTGAAGCTGAAATCAATACATCCGCTCCATTCACTATTATGAACTGACTCGTTATGCAACCCAACCCTGTTGGTTAACTCCAACAATAAAGCGATAGTCTGCTGAGCAACTGAACTTGTACTGTATGCCGGTACATTAGTTACCGATATACCATGTTCTCGCGCGGCGACAACATCAACCACGTTATAACCAGTCGCCAACACGCCAATATATTTCAAATTTGGTAACTGTTCAATTGCAGTTCTATTCAATACCACTTTATTAGTTAACAGGATTTCTGCATCTGCCGCCCTTGCCAGCAACATTTCGGGAGATGTCCTGTCGTAAATAGTGTATTCGCCTAAATCCTGCAAAGCCGACCAGTCTAAATCACCGGGATTTAATGTATAACCATCAAGAATTACTATTTTCATGCTGAAATTTCCTTTTTGCACATTTTATTATATGGTAACGTATAAATAAGAAATTACAGTATAAATAATCAGCCAAAATATTTAAAATCCAGCCAATACTAAAAATATTTAGAAGAAAATAATAAACATTAAACTTTCTATTCGTTAACTTCGCCTTCAAAACCCCATAAATGCCCTTTAGTTATCTTCACATCAGTCATATCGCCAGGAGTAAATATTTTATTAACGGGTGCGGTAAATACTACTGATTTATCGTTTCTTGCTTTGCCGGTATACTGGTTTTCAACACGTCCTGTTTCATTTTCCACCATTACCGATACTATTTTGCCTACTTGCGCCTGATTGATTTCCAGGCTTATATTATTCTGCACTTCTACCAGCTTTGTCATTCGGGCAACTTTAATTTTGTTATCAATCTGATTTTCCATTTTCGCTGCCGGGGTACCGGGACGTGATGAATATACAAACATAAATTGCTGGTCTAATTTCAAACGTTTATAAGTTTCAAGAGATTTTTCATACATCTCTTCGGTCTCACCGGGAAAACCCACTATCGTATCGCTGGTTACGCTGACATCTTTAATAGTAGCACGAATTTTCGCAAGGGATTCCTCATATCTATCTACCGTATAGCCGCGTTTCATCATCTTTAACAACTCATCATCACCAGCCTGTATAGGCATGTGAAAATGTTCCATTACCTTTGGCATATTTGCAACCGCGTCTATAATCCTGTCGGTTATTTCTAAAGGATGATTTGTGGTAAAACGTATTCGTTTCAAATCAGGAATTTCGTGAATCTTTTCAAACAGGGTGACAATATCAAATTCTCGTCCGGCATCTCTGCCATACGCCAGCACGCTTTGCCCCAGTAATGTTACTTCGCGAATTCCTGCGTCAACTAACTTTATTATTTCGTCAGTCACTGACTGTGGGGTGCGACTGGTGAACTTTCCGCGGACAAAAGGCACTATGCAATAAGCACAATGATAGTTGCAACCTTCAATAATATTTACAAATGCCTTTATTTCACCTAAACGAGTAATGCGTGAATAATCAACTTCTTTCAATTCATCCGGTGTTTCATCTATTTCCTGGTCCAGTTGCCGTTTGCCGGTGGTCAAAAAATTATGAATTAATTCCGGCAACCTATGTAATCTGCGCGGTCCGACAATCAGGTCTACATACGGCGCACGGCGGAATATCTCTTTTCCTTCTTTCTGTGCCATACAACCGCATACTCCTAAAATCATTTCCGGTTTAGCTGCTTTTAATGGTCTTAATTCACCTAAACGGCTATACACCTTATGTTCAGGCTTTTCGCGCACACAACATGTCTCCAGTAACACGACATCTGCATCAGAGGGATCAGGTACTTCAACATATCCCATTGCCTCTAACTGGCGCGCGGCCGCCGCCGCATCCGCCACATTCATCTGGCAACCCCAGACTTCTATATGATATTTTTTTTGCATTAACC
>JBIJDE010000653.1:0-2531 GCA_044344305.1 Armatimonadota bacterium | reverse complement strand
CCTGCTGGTGACTGTTGAATATTGATAGTAGCAGATCTGCCGCCACCCTGATCCCAGTCCAGGAAATAGACTCGCGCTTTATGAACGGTTGTATCGGTGGGTGCGACATTAATCGTGACATAAAATGAAGCGTTTTCATACCAACATGCGGCAGAACGGCTGCCATCAGCAGGATTAATTGGTGCACGGACATCGGTTGTTGTAGTTGCCCAACAATAATTTAGATTAGAGGATGGTACGACACTTTGCACGTAAGAACCGGTCAGGCTGTAAATATTAACGTTGTTAAACCATGATAAGGCGTATCCTTTTGAGCCATATTTAAAACCGGTACTGGCTGTCCAAAAATCTCCAGCGGTAGTAGAATCAATGAAAGTTGCCGGATTTGTATCCAGCATGGCGGCCGGGTTAGTGGACGGGAATCCTACTGGAACAAATACAAAACCCGGAATATTAGTGTCAGGAAGTTTCGCCCCGGTTTCGATAGAAACATGTCCGTCAACCCATGACACCGCTGTCATATTTGAATGGCGCGGCGCATAGTCTACATTTCCATTTGCAGCAATGACATTGGGAAATCTTGTACTTTCTGCATCACCGGTCAATCCGGATTTTGTGGGGTCATCAATGGTACCGAGTGCAAATTTTGCGCGTGCTTCCAAATAACCATAACTATTGGGACGAACTTTTCCCAATGTCGGGCAAATCAACACGCCCGGGTCAACTTTGATATCGCTCCAGATAGTTAATGAAGACGGCAGAGTCTCGTCATGGTCCTGGGTATACATCAGTATGGAAGCTGATATCTGGCGCTGATTGGATACGCAAGTCGTTTGTCGCGCTTTTTCACGCGCACGGGCAAAAACCGGAAAAAGGATAGCGGCGAGGATGGCAATAATGGCAATTACTACGAGAAGCTCGATTAGAGTAAAGCCACTTCGCCCGGAATCAATTTTTTTCATAGGTTTCTCCTTTGTATAAAATTTGAGTGTTTATTAAAGTTAATTATATTGCTGTGATGTATCGGTGTCAATGGAATATTGTGAATCCGTGGGTCAATATTGCTAATTATCTTTTTTACATCGGATGATAGGATTTAAAAGCATTATTCATAGTCAATCATATCAATCAATGTGCAAATAAATATGTTTAGATAAGGTTAATTTCTATTACAAATATAAACCACTATTTTGATGCTTTTTCTAATGCTTTGTAGGTATCAGTGCCTTTGAATTTAGCATTTTCTTTAGCATATATTAGAGCGGTTTTTCCTTCTTTTGATTTAATCTTTACATTGGCACCGGCTTTTATCAATGCCGCAGCAACTTTTTGATTTTCGTTAGATATTATCGCATACATTAATGGGGTCATTCCATCGTTATCTTGAACGTTTATTTTCGCTCCACCTTTTATCAATGTCGTAATTACGTCAACATTTTTATTTTTCAAGGCGGCAAGTTCAATAACCGAAACACCGTTGCTTTCCTGGTAATTAATTACTGCACCAGATTTAATCAAAATATTTATGATATTTACATTGTCATTGTTGCCCACCGCATACATTAATGGCGATATTCCGTCTGTACTCTTATCATTTACAACGGCTCCGGCCTTTATGAGTGCATAAATTAGTGCAGGTTGTTGTGTAACAGATACGGCATGCATTACAGGTGTTAGACCTTCATTATCACGGTCATTGATTTTCGCACCGGCTTCGAGTAGCGTATTGGTAATATTCAGGTTTTCATTATTCGCGACGGCATATATTAATGCAGTGTAACCTTTAGCATCACGCGCATTTACATCTTGTTTAGCATCTAATAATGCAGTAATGACATCGGTATAACCACTATTCACTGCTGCATTCATTAAAAGTGTCATACCATCTTTGTAAAGGATATCCATTTTTGGATTAGCATTAATAAGGGTAGTAATAACTTCAACTGGAGCGTTGTTTTCAACGGCAATCATTAATGCTGTCTTGCCTTCGTTGTCCATGTCATTTATATTTGTACCATCTTTCAGCAACATGGATAGAACTGCTACATCAGTAATGTTTGATGCTGCGCACATTAAGAGGGTAGACTTCTCGTTGTTTTTAATATCTTTTTTTGCTCCAGCATTGATAAGTGTATTTATAACTGAAAGAGAAGCATTATTCTTAACAGCCCACATTAATGCTGTAGAGCCTTCTTTATCAATATCATCAATTTTTGCACCAGCTTTAAGTAGCATGGTTATAATTTCTGGATTATCAGTTGTTGATGCTGCATACATGAGTGCTGTTTTACCAGAGGTATCCTTGTCATTAATAAAATCGGTGTTCTTTAAAAAGATAGCAAGAACATCTACTTGAGGATAATTATCTGCTGAATGCATCAAGGTTGTCCAACCATTATTGTCATAGTCATTTATATTTGCTTTAGCAGCTATTAATGCATTGATGATGCTTATTTTCTGGTTCTTTGCCGCAAACATTATTGCAGTTTTGCCATCATCATCAATTTTATTGACATTAGCACCCGCTTTTA
>JBIJDE010000099.1:0-12319 GCA_044344305.1 Armatimonadota bacterium | reverse complement strand
CGCCACAAGCGATAATATTTACTGGTTCTTTTATAAAATCAACTGTAACTGAAATGGGAACATAACCACGTGAACGCCGTAAAAAATATGGCTTATCATCAAATATCCTAACCACCGAATCATCAAAGCGGGTGTGAATTGGACGGTTATGACTCAACACATAATCAGCAATGCCATTCAATCTAACATTAACTTCTGAATCATCAAAAACAATTGGTTCATCGATGATATTTCCACTTGTCATAACCAGACAATTTAAACCACTGTAATGGAATACCTGTAATTGAATGGGAGTATAAGGTAGCATAACCCCCAAATTATCATTATTAGGTGCTATTTCTACTGGTAATACTTCTCTATTTTTTTTCAACAATACAATTGGCGTAGCCGTAGATGAAATTAATTCCTCTTCCACATTAGACATGAAGCAAATATTCCTAATTGTATCAATATCTGCTGCCATTATTGCAAATGGTTTCTCATCACGTTTCTTTCGTTCGCGCAATTTCTTTACAGCAAATGCATCAAGTGCATTACATACTAAATGGTAACCGCCGATTCCTTTTACAGCTAAAATTTCACCAGATTTTAAAAAATTTGCGGCTTGTTTTATAGCATCGTTTTTTACAGCAATTTCATTCCCATATATATCAAATAAAATCACATGTGGTCCGCAATTGTTACAGGATACTGGTTGAGCATGAAACCGCCTGTTACATGGGTCATTATATTCTTCTCGACATTCATCACACATCTCAAATTCTGCCATCGTGGTATTGCTTCGGTCATACGGTACATTTTTTACTATTGAATATCGAGGTCCGCAATTAGTACAATTTATTAACGGATATTGATATCTCCTATCAGAACTATCAAATAATTCTCTCTTGCAATCGTCACAAATTGCCAAATCAGCAGAAACATTATTAATCGAATTTTCAACATAACTGCTATCTGCAATGATAAATTTTTCATGTTTTCGTAAAGGAATTACTAAAATTGAAATGTCTGTAATTTTAGCTGCTTTGGGATGATTTTCTTTAATTTTTTTTATATATCTATTTAACCTACCTGCATCGCCTTCAGCTAATATATGTACATCCGCTCCAATATTTTTCACATAACCAGTTATACCGATATCATGCGCCAACCGGTATACAAAAGGACGAAATCCTACTCCTTGTACAATACCGACTATATTAATTTCCCAACTTTCTATATTTTCACTCTTCACTCTACTAATCATCTTCTCCGTCATATTCATCAGATAACTCAAGTTCCCACTCGGGCGTTACTAACGAATTATAAACCATTAGTGGCTCTTCGCATAAAACAATCTCCGGCGATTTGCCATATTTCTCTACAATTGCCAATTGCATATTATCTATATCCATGTCATCAATCATTAATCCAGTGGATTGTGACACACAAAAAGTCGGAAGTATAATTTTATCTGGCATCGTAATATTACCTAATGCTTCAACGATATCATTACCTGCCATTAATCCTGCGATATTTATACCTTCTCCCAAAAAGGTATTTTTAACAGGTAATACTGAAATATTAGATTTTCCATATTTCTTCATTCTGTCAGCAAGATGTTTAATTAGAGATTCTGCTAATGTTCCTGTTACTAATACTACAGATTCTTTATGAAATTCAGGTTTAAAACCATCTGGCAAATCATCTATCTGGTCATAAAATGCGCGCCACATGCCTATTCCATTTTCTATCTGCAAGAAATCGTCATAATCATCAGCAACAGGTAATTTCATATTTGCCAATAAATAAAACTCGTCAGCAGCATAAACGACACCATAACCACAATCTTTTCTGCATTGTTGCTGTAATAAATTTATTGTTTTTATTACAACTTGAGCATCTTCTTTTGTAATTGCGCGGATTTCTTCACAACCGGTACGATGTTTTGATAACCCAACAGGAACTACCCCAATTGACTCAATATTTCTGCCTAATTTTAATAAATCAGTCAATGTATTCTTTAACTCGTCACCATCATTCCACCCAGGACATAATACTATCTGACAATGTAAAATGATATCCATATCAATTAATTTCTGTAACTGTAGCAGAATTTCCGGTGCTTCTTCATTTCTCAACATTTTACGACGCAAAATATCATTTGTTGTGTGGACTGAGATATATAATGGAGAAATTCCATCCTGGTTAATTCTCTCAAAATCTTCACCAGTAAAATTTGTTAATGATAGAAAATTGCCATGAATATTTGACAATCTATAATCATCATCACGTAATTTCAATGAACCACGTGAATTGACAGGTAACTGGTCTTCAAAACAAAATATACAATTATTTTCACATCGCATAATTTCATCAAACAGTTCTTCTTCAAATAAAATTCCCAATACATCATCTTTTTTAAGATGAATTTCTTTTTCATAGGGTTTATCATCACGCAACAATCTTAATTTAATTTTATTTGCAGATATTAATGTCGACCATTCAATTACGTCACGTGGTACAACGCCATTCACATCTACCAGATAGTCACCTTCACGTATTCCAGCAACGTCACCTTTACTGCCTTTTAAGACATGTAATATTTTAATTTTACTTTTCATTTTTTACCGCCTGTTTATTTTGGAAAAATTCTGTAGTAAAGTCAAATAAAATATAAGTTTGAAGCTATTCTATGTTGGGAAACATCTTTATGAAGGAAAATATTTCCTAAAAACAAAAAAGAGGAGTAATAATCAATGGCAACTTCAATCGGCCAGACTTACAAATGCAACCTGTGCGGTAATGTAGTAGAATTATTATTTGCCGGTGACGGTACATTAGTATGTTGTGGCGAAGACATGTTACTACTGGTAGAAAATACTGTAGAGGCAAGCAAAGAAAAACATATCCCTATTGTCGAGAAAATCGAGAAAGGATTTAAAGTATCCGTCGGTTCAATCGCCCACCCAATGGAAGATAAACACTACATTGCGTATGTAGAATTAATTGCTAATGGCGTTACATACCGTAAAGATTTAAAACCTGGTGACGAACCAGTTGTTACATTTTGCGTATGTGCTGCAGAAGCAACCGCAAAAGCATATTGCAACTTGCACGGATTGTGGAAAGCGTAAAAATTGAGGGAATAATATGATAAGCCCAAAAATACAAACGGCTATAAACGACCAGATCAACTTCGAGTTATTTTCAGCATACTTATATGCGTCAATGTCCACTTATTATCTGTCAATTAATTTGCCAGGTTTTGCAAATTGGATGCGTGTTCAGGTACAGGAAGAAATGGCTCATGCTACTTTTATGTTTGACTATTTAAACGAGCGCGGCGGGAGAGTTTTGTTACAACCAATTGCTGGTCCTCAAACAGAATGGAATGATCCAGCAGAACCGTTTAAACAAGCTTATGAACACGAACTCGAGGTAACACGACGAATCAATAATATCATCAATATTGCTATGGATGAACGTGACCATGCAACTATGAACTTCTATCAATGGTTTGTAAAAGAACAAGTCGAAGAAGAAGCTAATAGTGACGGGGTCAACAAACAGATGATTCTTATCGGCAATGACCGCAGTGGGCTATTTATGATTGACCGTGAATTAGCTACTCGGGTATTTATGCCACCTGTAATGGTGTGATTTAAAACGATAAATTGAAATATCCGGGAATAAAAAACCTTTTATTCCCGGATATTTTTGTTTAACGTTTTTGTTATTAAATCAGGGACTGACACCGAGTGGCGAAGCCATGATGGTGTCTGTCCAACCGGGTTTTGCAAGAGCCTCTATTATTTTATTCTTATTCGCTTTTAATAACCATTACCCCGCCTACCTTCATCTCAACTTCGTTGATTCCTGGCTGACATGGTATAGTTGTGCCACATAATGCCATTATAGCGTTGGCATTAAATGGATTCATAAATTTTATTTTTCCACCAAATTTACTCTTAATGATTATTTGCTGCACTTTGTAATTTTCTACTTTACCACTAATCAAAAATCCGCCATCTGCCAAGATATTTTTAAATTCCGCAGATTTCCATCTGGTGGGACAGACGAAGAAATATTGCACACCGCGACGTGAATGTGTCATCATCTCTTGGATTGCCGCTACGGCAGCCATACCGGCCTCAATTTGCATTATCTCGCCACCCTTAGGCTTGCCAATATTGTCTATCGACTGACCAAAAAGAGTGAACCCGGGAATATCTGCATCATGTAGGGTGCCATGACCAACATTGGTGAATACCCGCATCCAATTTTCCAATAACAGTTCCGCTGGATCAGGTAAGTTAAAGTGAAGATACAACATCACCGCCCAGGGCACACACCACCCCGACCACAATCCTGGTCCGTGAAATATCCAGCTATTCATGGTGCGAGCGACTATTGCGCGCCATTCCGGGTCGCTATCGATATCCAACACATCAAATGGGGTAATACCCGCCATATGGCTATGATGACGATGGCTTTCTTCCAAAGGTACCCCTTGCCATAATGCTATTTGTTCGTCACCCATTAATTTATTCCGACCACTTGGCCATCCAGCATTACTCCCGGTTTTATCATTGCCAATTAAACATGCTTTTGGTAATTCATTACTAATTTCACACCATATTTTCGCCTGTTCTACTCCCAACACTTCCGATGCGCTCATCAGGTCTTCACACAAACGGTGAATGCACGCTAATTGAAAACTTGCATTTACTCCCCAGGCATTCATCTCGCATCCGCGATATTCTGGTGAAACAGAAACCGGCAACTGCCATTGTCCATCAACCTTTTCCAACATCTCTTCATATACGCGCATAGCACCTTTCATGAATGGGTATGCAGTATCTTTCAAAAAATCTACATCATGAGTACACAAATAATATCGGTACATCATCTGCGCAACCCAGGCAGTACAGCCATGGTCAATAGCACCCGTCCAAAATCCACCCATAAAAACGGCATGGTCATCTACCGCGTGTGGCAGCATATAACCATCATTTATCCCCAGAAACTTTCTCGCGTTTTCCCGCAGGGAATCTTTCCAACTCATTATCATCTTAAATAATGGCAGTAAATGCTCAACTTTATTCCCCAGGTATGCCGGCCAATAACACATCTGTACATTGATATTAAAATGGTAATCATTACTCCATGGTGGCATCTGGTATTCTTCAACCCATGGTCCCTGCAGAGTCGCCGGTACAGCTGTAGGATTTGTTAATATGCCAAATTTATACATACCATAACTGTACAACATCTGTAATTTTTCATTAGGAACATCAATCATTGCACATTTGCGCCAATATTCGCTCCACCAATTCCGGCTAAATATCTCAGAATCATCAAGATTTGCTTTATCAAGTAAATCTGCAGCAGCGATATCAGCTTTTTTCTTATTATCACCACGCGCCGTGACAATAACAACTTCATTCTTTTTCTTTGCATACCCAAGTGTGATAGCCGGATCAACAGGCAATACCATCGTAAATCCGCCGCCATTGTTATAATTAAACTCGGTCGGCTTTTCAAATCCAATCTTTTGCAGGTAATCACCAACGTATTCCCATGAAGTAACAGTGCTTAATTCGGCGTCAATATCATCCGGCAGCTTTACATGAAAGGTATTTGTATCCATATTCATAATACAGCATAGCATTTTCTTTTTACAATTTTGGGTAAAGTGGATATTAACTGTACCATCGAGAAGATTCAAAAAACCTTCTTCTAATTCTGCGCCAGCACCCAAATTAATTTCTACCCGCCCAAGAGGAAGAATTGAAGGACGATCTGGATCGCCTTCTTTTTTGTCAATTTTAAATAATTCACGTATACCATCAACATCATTAGCTTCCAGGAATTTGCGCAGTGTCGAAAACTTCAGTTCTTCACTCCAAGCCATACCACCACGATGGTCCCACAAATCTGCACGTCCTATTGTAACGCGCACTATTGAACCTTCTCCCCAAACCATAACACCCATATTTCCATTTCCCAGTAATATACCGGTATGGGTGCGAGGTAACGGGAATTCCCAGCGTACTTTATTTAGCATAATAATTCTCCAATTAGTAGTATCTCTAATTTATACTTTAAAATGAAAAATCCTTTATATGTAAAAAAACGCATTGTAAAAAACAACGCGTTTTTAAAATTAATAAAATTTTCGGGAATATATATTATCCGTGATCACAATGGCAGCCATCAGAACAACAATCTAAAATTGACACACCTTCACGAAACGGTGACATCTCTCTCAGCAATTCAATCACCGGCGGGAGTTTTTCCAACACATAGTCAATATCTTCATCAGTTGTACTGCGACCAAGGGATAACCTTAATGAACCATGTGCAAAAGCGACGGGAATCCCCATGCTTGTTAAAACATGCGACGGGTCTAACGAACCACTTGTACAAGCAGAACCACTTGATACTGCAATCCCTACAGCGTCTAATCTTAGCAACTGCGCTTCACCTTCAACATATTGAATAATTA
Organism: Armatimonadota bacterium; assembly: GCA_044344305.1. Lineage (GTDB taxonomy): Bacteria > Armatimonadota > Hebobacteria > CAIYQO01 > CAIYQO01 > JBAXQQ01. The sequence continues at coordinate 5,829 of JBIJDE010000099.1, read as the reverse complement.
CACTGGCATTATTCGGTAATCTTTTCGTTCTATGCCCGGTGACAAATGAATCTTTAATTCGTGCTAAAATTCCATCCAATAATTTATCGCGCAATTTAATTTCGCGTTTTGCTTCAACATCCATATCAGCCATTGCCAATTCCACGGCTTTTGCCAACCCTACAATGCCCGGCACATTTTCTGTTCCACTGCGCATGCCGCGTTCGTGACCGCCGCCATAAATTAACGGCTTAATTTTAATTCCTTTACGTATATATAATGCCCCTACCCCTTTTGGCCCATATAATTTATGACCGGATAATGAGAGCAAATCGATATTCATAGCTACAACATCAATGGGAATATGTCCTGCGGTCTGTACTGCATCAGTATGAAATAATACACCGGCTTCACGACAAATTGCACCGATTTCTGATATTGGTTCTATAACACCAACCTCATTATTCGCATGCATAATTGTGACCAGTGTAGTATCAGGACGAATCGATTTTTTTAAATCATCTAATGAAATCAAGCCGAACTCATCAACAGGTAACCGTGTTATTTCCCAGCCTTGCTTTTCTAATATATCAACTGAATGAAGTACAGCATGATGTTCAATAACTGACGTAATAATATGCTTGCCTTTTTCCTGACGTGCATAAGCAGCACCAAAAATCGCCAGGTTATCAGCCTCGGTCCCACCAGCAGTGAAATATATCTCGCGTGCGGTACAATTCAATAGTTTCGCAACAGTTTCTCGTGATGCTTCAACAGCACGAGATGCCTGGCGTCCGTATCTATGAATACTTGATGGATTTCCCCAAATCTCGCGCATATATGGCAACATTGCATCTATAACTTCCGGTGCAACCGGAGTTGTAGCTGCATGGTCAAGATATACTAACCTATCCATAAAATTTTACCCCCAAAAGAAATTAGTTACCCAGTGCAAATATTACCCATCTTACAATAATTTAGTCAAGAATTTGATAAAAAATAGAAAAAATAATGAAAAATATTATAAATACCACTATTTTCATGTCAATAAAAAACCACCCGGCAACTTTTCATCGGTTTGAAAATTGCCGAGTGGTGTACTATTTCGGACTATTATTTTTATTTATGCTACTTTAAACGAACTCAGTACTGTCTTCACTTTGTCGGCCAGGTTGGTTACTTCTTTGCTGGCGGCGGTCATTTCTTCTACTAGAGCGTTTTGTTCCTCGGCGGCTGCGGACAATTCCTCAGATGTTGCGGAGGACTGTTCGGTTACTGCCGCTACCTGTTCGATGGCTTTTGTTACTTCGGTAGATGAAGCAGCCATCTCTTCGGTTGCGGCGGTGGCTTCTTCAGTTACTGAAGATACATTCTCTACCGCGGACATTACCAGGGATGCGCTTTGTTCTACTTCTATGCAGACCTTGCCCACTTCATTCGCTTGATATACTACTTTATCGACAGCTGCAAGGATATCCTTTAATGCGTTGCCGGCCTGGTTTGCCATTCCTACACCAGCATCAATCTCTTTCGCGCCAATTACCATGGAACTTACCGCTTCACTGATGCCATCTTTAATGCCATTAATCAGTGCGGCGATTTCTTTTGTCTGTCCGGCGGATCGTTCGGCTAATTTGCGGACTTCGTCAGCAACAACGGCAAAACCCTTGCCATGTTCGCCAGCACGGGCGGCTTCGATGGCGGCGTTCAGTGCCAGCAGGTTGGTCTGTTCGGCGATATCATTAATCGCTTCGACAATCTCACCTATCTTTTTACTGGCATCGCCCAGGGCATTTACATTCTTCGATGTTACTCCGGCGGCTTCTTTTACCCTATCCATACTCTTCAACATTTCGTCAGTCTTCGCGGAGCTTTCCTTGGCTACGCCACCGGCATTCTGGGCGTCGCTCTTTGCGTTGCCAGCCGCCTCGATAATCCGTTTGATTGCGGTCTGTGACTGTTGGGCGGCGAGAGCGGCCTGTTCGGCACCGGTTGCCTGGACTTGGGCACCGCGGGCTACTTCTTCTATTGCGCGCTGCAACTGTTCCATATTATTGGCGGCTTCATTTGAGGATCGGGATGTTTCGGTAGAACCGGATGCAACCTGTTGTGCGCCATTGGCAACTTCCTGGCTGGCCTTACCTACGCTTTCTGATGCGGTGGATACTTGAATCGCGCTATCAGCTACTAAAACTGCAATACTGGTAATTTCTTTAACGGTACCCTGCAATGCTATCATCGCGTTATTCAGGTTATCTTTAATCTTGCTGAAATCACCTTGATAGTTGCCGACGACGCGGGCAGTCAGGTCACGGGTGGCTAATTTTGCCAATACGTCGGATGCTTCGTTTACAGGAACAACTATGGCGTCCAGGGTATCGTTTACGCCTTCGACTATCTTGCGGAAATCGCCAAAATGTTTGGTTGCATCTGCACGGGTAGCCAGCTTACCGGCTACGGCTGCGTTGCTCAGCATATTGGCATCGGCAACCATGGCATTTACTGCGTCAATACATACATTCAGGTTATTTTTAATGGCGTTAAAATCGCCATTATAATTATCAGTAATTTTCGGAGGGATATTGCCTTTACTGATTTTATCAACATAATCAGCGGCAACATTCAATGGGCCGATAACGGCGTCAAGGGTATCATTTACGCCGCTTACTATCTTGCGGTAATCGCCATAATGTTTGGATGCATCGGCGCGGGTCGCCAATTTACCGGCAACGGCAGCGTCAGACAACATGGCAGCATCTGCGACCAGGGTATTTACTGCATCAACACAAACGTTAAGGTTGGTCTTGATGATATTAAAGTCGCCATTATAATTATCAGTAATTTTCTGCGGAATGTTTCCTTTACTGATGCGATCAACATAATCAGCAGCTACATTTAATGGGCCAATAACAGCATCAAGGGTTTCGTTTACGCCTTGGACGATATCTTTGTATCCACCGCTAAACTTGTTGGCATCGCCTCGAGTTGCCAATCGGCCTTCTACGCCAGCTTTGCTTAACATTCCAGCTTCTGAAACCAAACCGCGCAGGCTGATAATTGTCTGACGAATGGCGGGATTAATTTCATCCTGATCGTCAAAGTTTTTAACTTCAGCAGATAAATCACCAACACCGATTTGTTGAATAACCCCAACAACACCTTTCAGCGCATCAGCAAATCTATCCATTGCACCAGCCAATATACCAATTTCATCAGTGCGGTCCATCTTCAAGCGTCGACCCAGATGACCATTAGACAACTCCTGCATCATATCAACACCTTGATTCAGCGGACGGGTGATGGAATTTGTGAGTAATACGCCTATGAGTATAGCAATAAAGATGCCGACACCTAATGAAATTAACATAATTAGCATCGTTTGATTTGCTGATACAGTATTTGCATCCGATGTTTCTTTAGCAATTGTTGCTTTAGATTCCATCATATCTTCAACATCTTTTTGAACCTGCTTTGCAGTCTTCAACATTTCTCCATCCATAAGTTTATATGCTTCAGCGTCCTTCTGTTGTTCAGCTAATGCAGTAATTTTTTTCAAATCAACTAAAAATTCAGCTCGATGTGTATTTATATCACTATACAATTTCTTGCCTGCATCAGTTAATAATGTAGGTTCAATAAGTTTAAGATTTTCGTCAACAATCTTATTTAACTCATCAATTCTATCTTGTTTAGCCTGAAATGTTTTAGTATCTGTTGCTCTAATCATATCGCGCATATTTACGCGAACCTGGTGAAAAGCTGCAACAGCCCTACCTATTTGACTGATAGGTACAGTACATTTCACATACAACTTAGTATCAGCATCATCGGCTTTCTTCAAATTGATTATGCCATATAACCCGATACCCAGCGCGATAAGCGCAACGATGACAAAACCGCCGATTAATTTCGGACCGATTTTTGTTTTGTTCAAATTGAACATTTGATATTCCTCCTTCATTTAGGAACAGATTTGATTTAGTTAATGAATTAATAAACCTTATTTAACATCATTAAATATCAATTTTATACAATATATCATTAAACACAATAATATACAATAGAAAAATCAGAAATTATTAAAATAAATAATATTTTTTTTTAGAATAAATACTAAATTTTGGGTATAAATTTCTACAAACTTATCCGGAATGAAAATAAAGGATAATCCATATTGTGAAAATCAAGTCGAAGAAAGAATTAAAAAGAAGATAATGCATTAAAAAAAAGCCATCTCGTTTTCCGAGATGGCTAATTAAGATCTTTATATAGAACAAGACGTTCACTTGTGTTCAGGACAGACTGGGCAACCACAAGGGATTGCCCCTACAAAATATCTAAAAAAGCAAAAAGACATGATAGAATAAGCTTATATTAGATTATTTTCATGTGCTAAACGAGTTAAATCTGATAATGAATGGCAATTTAATTTTTCCATCAAATTTCGTCGGTGAGTTAGGACTGTATTAACACTAAGAGCTAATTTGTCAGAGATAATTTTATTATTATCACCTTTTATTAAATAATGGAATATTTCACGTTCACGCTTACTTAATATCGATAATGGATCTGTAGCTAATTCAGTTAATTTGTCATAATATGACTTAACTACTAAAGAAGAAACTCTGGGTGTAAGATACACTTCACCACGATAAATAGTATGAATTGCTTCAAGTAGTTCGCTATATTTAGCATCTTTTAAAATATATCCACGTGCACCAGCTTTTAACATTTTAAATATCATATATGGCTCTTCGTGCATTGTAAAAGCAAGAATTTTATAATTGGGATTTTCTGTTAATAATATAGTTGTCGCAGTAATACCATCCATATCAGGCATGGAAATATCCATTAATATTACATCAGGATTTAATGAACGTACTAATTCTAATCCGTCTTTTCCATTTATTGCCTGACCTATTACCTTGATGTCAGACTCACGATCAATCATCTGCGACAAACTTTCCCGCAATATATTATGGTCATCTATTATAACAATATTTATGTCAGTCATGACAATATTATACTCTAAAAATATAATTTGTAAATATATCTATAGATATTCATAAAATAATAACCGGACAATTTTATTATGACAATGCCAATAATTCAAAATAAATTATTGGCATTGGTATAATTATATCCAAACATCAAGAAGGCAGCGTTTATCGCCTTCCTCAGGACACGAAACGCTATATCATTTAAAGATTGTGCCGATGTAGAGACGCAAGGCCTTGCGTCTCTACGACGACCACATTATTTCATTTTAATGTAGTTTCTGGTGAGTGGTTATGCAAATTTTGTAGTTAATTTCTCGATTATCGCATCTGCCATCTGGCTGGTTCCTACTGCTGTCGGGTCATTTCTATCTGGTTTCATATCATAAGTTACTGACATGCCTTCTTTCAACACTTCTGCAACTGATGCTTCCAATCTTTCTGCGGCACTGGTTTCATCAAGATATTTCAACATTAACAAGCCACTTAAAATTAAAGCGGTAGGGTTTACCTTATTTAAACCTTTATATTTCGGTGCGCTGCCATGTGTTGCTTCAAATACAGCACCTTTCTCGCCAATATTCGCACCTGGAGCAACCCCTAACCCACCTACTAAACCTGCCCCGAGATCGCTTATAATATCGCCATATAAGTTTGGCAACACCAAAACATCAGATTCCTCTGGGCGTTGTACTAATCTCATGCATAAAGCATCAACCAGCACTTCATCGTACTCTACTCTGCCTTTATATTGCTCTGCAACCTCACGGGCAACTTTATAAAATAATCCATCGGTATATTTCATTATATTAGCTTTTGCAATTGCACTAACTTTTTTTCGATTGTTTTTTAC
>JBIJDE010000296.1:0-6158 GCA_044344305.1 Armatimonadota bacterium | reverse complement strand
ACCATAATGCTGCTGTCATATCAATATCCATCATAACATAAGCATGTGGAATAGTTGTTTTACTCAAAGTCATTCTTTCAGCAATAACTTTTCTTATCGGTCCCAGGGTAACGACTGTCTTATCGGAAATTTCTTCTGTCATAACCTGTCTCCTATTAATTTACTCCCCCAAAAATCAATTAAATGGGGGAGATATCGAACAATTTATTTCTTCATTGCCGCACGAATGCCTTCCAAGATACGACGGGTATTAGGCTGAAATTCGCATTCTAATGTAGCTGCCATAGGTGGCGGACAATCATACGCTGCAATAATTTGAGCTGCTGATTTAAAGTATTCAAATCCTAATTCATACATTTTAGCAACAATATGTTCACTGAAACAACCTGTTTTAGGAGCCTGGTTTACACATACTAATCTGCCGGTTTTCTTCAATGACTCTAATACGGTTTCTTCATCCATAGGTGCAAGAGTACGCAAGTCAATGACTTCACAGCTAATCCCTTCCTGTGCTGCTAATTCTGCAGCTTCCTGTGCAATTAATATCGGATTTGAATATCCAACAATTGTTACATCAGTGCCTTCTCGGCGAATAGCGGCTTTTCCTAATGGAATAAGATATTCTTCTTCCGGACAATAACCTTTTAAAGTATATATAGACTGATGTTCAATGAATACAACCGGGTTATTGTCGCGAATGGCAGCTTTTAACAATCCTTTCGCATCGTAAGCTGTACTTGGGGCAACAACTTTCAAACCAGGAATCATAGTGCATACAGCTTCCAAGCTTTGGCTGTGCTGACCGGCATAACCTTTGCCACCACCCACAGTCGTGCGGATAACCATTGGTAATTCAGCTTTACCACCGAACATATAACGATTTTTAGCGGCCTGATTTCCAACTTGATCCATTGCCATTAAAATGAAGTCAATATACATTAATTCGCAAACTGGTCGTAATCCTGCAGCTGCGGCACCAACAGCTACACCAATAATCGCAGATTCAGATATTGGCGCATTGAAACAACGGTCTCTTCCAAATACATCGATAATACCGCGGGTAACCTGGAATGCACCACCATAATCGGCTACATCTTCACCATACAATATAACTCTCTGGTCATTAACCATTTCTTCAATTAATGCTTCTGCCACTGCCTGACGTACAAAGATTTGTCCTTCTTTATCTCGACGGGTTTTTCTCGGTTCTTTTTCTAAAACAGTTTTTTGTGCAGTATCACAATCAACACATTCATTTGGTGAGAATAAACCTTCCAACATGGTAGAAGGATCAGGATCAGTTCCTTCAACGGCAGCCTTAACACCAGCAGCGCGGACACGTTCCCGAACAGCATCGGTTAAAGTCGTTAATTCTTCTCGAGTTGCTACACCTGCATCTACTAACTTATCAATGTATCTATCGATAGCATCAATATCATGCCAACACTGCTCTTCTTCCTTTGTTCTATATGTATCGCGCAGGTCAGATAATGAATGTCCATAATATCGATATGTTTCACATTCGAGGAATACCGGGCCTTCACCGGCGCGGCATATAGCAACTGCTCTTCCTAGTGCTTCACGTACAGCTAAAACATCCATGCCGTTTACTACTTCTGCATGCATATTATCACGAGCGAAACCGGCCGCACGTTGTGCCAGGTAATCAATTCCGGTAACCTCTTTATCTTGCTGTCCAGTCATACCATACTGGTTATTTTCCACCAGAAATATAACAGGAGTACCTTTTTCAAACTGGTCTTGTGCTGCAAAGTTCATCGCTTCAGCACCGATTCCATTATTCATTGCACCATCACCAATGAAGCAGATACATACTTTGTCATTGCCTAATTTAACTGATGCCATAGCTGCACCGGTTGCAATAGCGAATGAACCACCAACGATTGCATTTGCACCAAGATGTCCAACATGGAAATCTGCAATATGCATTCCACCACCACGACCTCGACAGTATCCTTCTTCTTTACCAAAAAGCTCTGCGAATGTCTTGAATAAATGAAGGTCAATTGCTATCTCTAAAGCATCTTCCAGTTGTCCGGTTTTTGCTTTTGTAATATTTTCCTGGGTTTCACCACTGATTATTAACCATTGAACTAATTCTTCTTTATTCATATCCTGCAGGGCATAGTATGCCTTTGCAATACCATGTCCATGTCCGCGGTGGGTTGAAGTTATTAAATCATCTTTATTTATAACGGCTAATGCTCCGGTAGGAACTGCTTCTTGACCGATAGACAGATGGCTGGCTCCAACAAATTTAAATCCTTCTTTCGGTTCCCATTTTCCGTCTTTTGAATCAACAATACATTCTTCAAATGAACGAATGGTACTCATTAATGTTAACAAATTAAGAGCGTCTTCACGAGTTAATTTGCCGTTCTTTAATTCATCTTGCATAGTTCCAATGTATTGAAACTTTGGAATAGGCTTGATTTCGATAACACCAGGAGTAAAGTCCGGTGATACGCAATAATCTTTCATGATACCTCCGAAAGATAAGCACATTTCTGTGCGTTTTATATTTTCATATATATTATACAATTTTAAAACGAGCAAAGTCAATCACAAATGAGCAAAAATGAACACAAAATAAATGGGATTTTTTAGGTTATACCGGTTTGGTAATATTGACATAATGCATAAAAATTATGCATATTTATATCGATGACACAAATAGATTTATCAAGATTATATATGATAACCGATCAAAAGTCCTTAATCAATCAAAGTTTGACGGAGTTTTTACCAAGTGTAATAGAATCTGGGATTAAAATGATACAAATTCGTGAGAAGTATCTATCTTCATTTGATTTATATTCACTGACTTTAAAAGCTGTAGAACTGTTAAAACCTGCTGGTGTAAAAGTATTGGTAAACGACCGGGCAGATATTGCGATAGCCGCAGGTGCTGATGGCATTCATATTACAAGTACAGGAATGCCAACTGAAGTGGTGAGAAACATAATGCCTAAAAATGCAATTATTGGTGTTTCAACACATACATTAAATGAAGCAATATCAGCAGAGCAAGGTGGGGCAGACTTTATTACATATGGTCCAATATTTTTCACGCAATCAAAGGCTAATATGGGTGAACCTGTTGGAATACAACAATTACATGCTGTTTCATCAATAGTAAAAATCCCTATTTTTGCTTTAGGTGGAATAAATTTGGAGAACGCTGCTGATTGTTTATCATCTGGTGCATATGGGTTGGCAGGGATAGAGATTTTTCAAAGTTCTCCAGATTTATCACTTACTTGTAATATTTTTTCACAAATAATGGAAAAATATGCAAGATGATATTGATAATTATCGTAATTAATAGTACAGTAATATATAATTAAAAATTATTATATGAAGAAGAGAAAATAATATGTCAACTTTTAACGAAATATCTTCTGGCGATATACAAAAAGCTGCTTTAAGCATTCTTCGTGATGGAGTCTCATCACTAACATCTATGCCAAATGAGACAGCTTGTTTAAATTATGTTTTAGATCGATTAAGATTATATTTAAACGCTGACCATGGTTCAATTATGTTATATCGAGGTAACATTATTTCCGTTGCTGCTACTCATGGCAATTACGATGGAAAACAGTCACCGATGACCCAGGTTGTTGGTCCGGTTGAACGAGTAATAAAAGATGGCGCAACGAATATAGTTACAATTGTAGACGTAAATGACCACCCAAATATTCCTAAAACACATGATGGTAAACCAGTAACAACCAATATATTAAAGAGTTGTATAATTGCGCCATTATATGTGCATGGCGCGCCAATGGGTGCAGTGGTTTTAGGGTTTAAAGAAATTAAAACTTTAGAACAGTTTGAAGAAGATTTCTTTGCATTGATGGCACATCAGTTGGCCAGTCGATTACGTGAGTCTCGTATGCAAGGAATAATCGAGCAATTTACAACTCGGCTTGCTGCACATGGTGAATCAATTACGCCTGATGATCAAGAGATTGATAAAATCACAAATCTACCGGTAAGGTCATACTTTGTATCGGAATTAGACCGGGTAACTCATGATACCATGAATATCGGAGGACAACTTTCAATATTATTAGTTGCCGTTGATGGTATTCGCGAAGCCGCTGATGCGTATGGGTATGGTGTTGTAGAATCTGCATTACGAAAAATGGCTGAAACATTATCACGGTCTATTAGAGGTCGCGACTTGCCATCGGCCTATGATGAAGGTATATTTGCAATTATGCTCCCAAATACCCCCGCATTAGGGGCGGTAGTAGTGGCTGAAAGATTACGTGAAAAGGTAAGTGGTGTAATTGATGCCGGCAATAATGAAGTTTGGAATTTAACAGCAGGTATTGGTATCGCCAGTTTGTCATCAACCGTAACTTCTCATGAACAATTAACGATGAAAGCAGAACGATGCTTGAAGCAAGCGCAGGCAATGGGTGCCAGCCAAGTCTATCTGGATTGGGAAGAAGCTACTGAAGGAATGTCTGAAGAATAAATTATTTCTTTCACTTTATGTTCATGTTATTTATACCTAACTCGGGTAAACACTTTATTGTGGAGTTTCTTTATTAATTTAAATCTATTAAGGTTATTTATGAAAATATTCTTTAAAAAAGTATTAAGAAAAATAAAGAAACTACTTTTATTATGTCCAAATGCTATAATAAAATATTTTCGTATCTTAAAAGCGAAAAAAACTTTTTCAAAGTATGATCAACCTTATAAACTAAATATAGGTTGTGGACGAATTAAGTTTGATAGCTGGATAAATATAGATATGAGTGATGAATGGGGGAAAGATATTGTTGATGTTGTGTGGGATGCGACTCAACCATTTCCTATTCCAGATGCTTCTTGTGAATATATATATAACGAACATTTTATTGAACATCTTACTATACCTCAAGCATTAACCTTTCTTAAAGAATGCAATCGTTTATTAAAAATTGGTGGTGTATTACGTATTGCGACACCTTCATTGGAAACGACTGTCATTAAATATCTGAATGATTGGCGCGATCAGGATTGGCTGACATGGGATGGCTCCGAGTATATTAAAACTCGCGCAGAAATGTTAAATACGATGTTTCGTGAATGGGGACATCAATGGTTGTACGATGATGAAGAACTTTGCCGAAGATTACAAGAAGCTGGATTCTCTAATTTAAAAAAAGTTGAAATTTGGAAAAGTGAATATACTGATTTAGAGAATCGTGAAACCCGTAAAGATTCGACATTGATCTATGAAATAATTAAATAAATTCTCCAGAGGTTTAATGAAAGAAATATTAATATTAAGCGACAATCTGTATTTATTTCCGGCAGTGATATCAATTTGTCGGGAAAAGTTGTTGTCAAATATTTCTTTTGGATGTTCCAGTCCAACAACTCCTTCTGTATTAAAGTATGTAAAAGACAATAATTTACTTGAAATAAATGTTAAAAATAATTACCATCAATTAATCGATAAATATTCCTTAATTATTTCTATGCATTGTAAACAGATATTTCCATCCGATTTAGTTAATAATGTACGTTGCATCAATTTTCATCCGGGGTATAACCCATATAACCGAGGTTTTTTTCCGCATGTATTCAGCATGATAAATGGATTACCAGCAGGAATAACTATACATGAAATTGATGAACAAATTGATCATGGTCCAATTATTTATCAGGAAAGAATCTTTATTAATGAATTTGAAACTTCAAAAAATGTATATGATAGAATTCTTGCCAGGGAAGTTGAATTATTTTCTGAATATATCGAAAAAATCATTGACGGTAATTATTCTACAATAGTTCCTACGGAAGAAGGTAATTATAACAGTCTGAAATCTTTTGAAAATTTGAAAGAGATAAAATTAGATAAAATATATTCAGGACAGGAATTAATTAATTTGTTGCGTGCTTTATCTTTTCCCGGTTATCGTAACGCTTTTTTCATTGCTGAAGATTCAAATGAGAAGTGCTATATTACTCTTGATTTTGATGTTGAAGAAGAAGATGATAATGCTTGATAATAATTGTAATGAAATAGATTTAGCAATTTTTACAAAGAAACCTTTTTTTGATACTCCTTTACATGTCGGTCGCCCAAATATCGGTAATAGAGAAATTTTTATTACTCGGGTTAATGAGAT
>JBIJDE010000297.1:0-6155 GCA_044344305.1 Armatimonadota bacterium | reverse complement strand
AAATAATGGTCCATTTGTACTACAATTCGAAGCACATTTAGCCAATTACCTTCAGGTGAAACATTGTATTGTCACCTGCAACGCCACTATTGCTTTGGAGATAGTAATTCGCGCGGCTGGACTTACTGGTGAAGTCTTAGTTCCATCATTTACCTTTATTGCATCTGCTCATGCTTTAAAATGGCAGGAAATCACTCCTGTATTTTGTGACGTTGACCTGAATACACATTGCCTTGATGCTGACAAAATTGAAAGCATGATCACTCCCAAGACTACAGGTATTCTCGGAGTTCATACATGGGGGAGACCTTGCGCTATAGAGCAATTAACCGATATCGCTAAACGACATAATTTGAAACTAATATTTGACGCTGCGCATGCTTTCGGCTGCGCTCATAATGGTAAAATGATTGGCGGATTTGGATTAGCTGAAGTTTTTTCTTTTCATGCTACGAAGTTTTTTAATACCTTTGAAGGTGGGGCAATTACCACTAATGATGATGAATTAGCTGCAAAGATTCGCCTTATGAAAAACTTCGGTTTTGCAGGTTACGATAATGTCATATATATTGGAACAAACGGAAAAATGACCGAGGTTTCGGCGGCTATGGGGTTAACTAATTTAGAATCAATTGATAATTTTATAAATATAAATATTAATAATTATCAATTATATCATCAACATCTTTCAGATATTCCTGGTGTGAAAGTAATACAATTTGATAGCGATGATAAACTTAACTATCAATATGTAGTTTTGGAAATTGATGAAAATGTCACAGGTTTATCCAGAGATAAGATTGTACAATGCCTTCATGCAGAAAATGTGTTAGCAAGAAAATATTTTTATCCAGGTTGCCATAATATGGAACCATACCATACTACTCAACCAGATAGTTATTTACATCTACCTGAAACCGAAAAGTTATGTAATCGTGTATTGTTATTACCAACTGGCACCTTTGTTAGTGAAAGTGATATTAGAAATATTTGTAAAATAATTAATCTTGCTATTTCACATTCCAACCAGATTAATACTATCCTAAATAAAGAAGATTATGATTGCTGATTCAATAATGGAAAATGATATAGTTACCCCGCGTGTAAGTGTTCTCATGATTTCATATAACCATGAGAATTTCATTGCGCAGGCAATTGAAAGCGTTATAATGCAGAAAACTAAATTTCCTTTTGAACTGGTAATAGGTGAAGATTGTTCAACTGATAATACACGTGAGATAATCGAGGGATACCAGCAGAAATATCCGAAAATTATTAAATTATTGCCTTCAGACAAACGTTACGGTCCAAATCAGAATTTCGTACGAGTTTATAAAGCATGTCGTGGAGAATATATTGCAACACTCGAAGGTGATGACTATTGGATTGATGAAGAAAAATTGCAAATGCAAGTAGATTTGCTTGATAATAAACCGGAATTATCTGGATGTTTTCACCATGTTAAACAGCTAACTATGTCAGATAATATGTTGACTGATTTCTGGCCTAAAGAACCACGTGGTGATGTCGATGCGTTTGATTTCTTAACCTTAAATACTTTTCATACAACAGCATTAATGTTTCGAAAATCAATATTTTGTACAGAATTACCTGAAGTAATGTTAAAATGTAAAAATTTTGATTATTCATTATATTTATATCTTGCTGATAAATCTTCTATAGGATATATTGACAGATCGATGTCTGTATATCGAATACATGATAGTGGAGTTTGGAGTTCATTATCAGATATTGATAGATGTGAGGAAAGTATAAAGACTTATAAATTATTGGATTCAGCTTTTAATAATAAATATCATCGGCAATTATTAATAAATATTGTAAAAGTCTATCATTTATTGGCTATTAATCATCTCAAATTTGGAAATAAATGGAAAGCATTTAAATTTGAATCTAAATGCATATTATCAAGGTATAGGTTTGTAACTATTTCACCAAATGAACACTTTAAAATTATTATTGGAATTATTCGACAGTTTATTCCTGCAATGTTTTTAGATTTTATATTAACCTTAAAGAAAAAAAAGAAAATAAAACTATATTAATTGGGGGAAAGATGTTTACTAATTCATTAAATAATATAAACAGATTAAAAAACATATCAGTTTTCAAATATATATTAAAACTAAGAAGATATGTAATTGATAAATTTGATTATCAGCGATATTGTTTAAACACGAATCTTACATCCTCAGAAATTAGAATACAGAAGAAAATTAATCATGATTATTCGCCATTAATCAGTATTATTGTTCCCTTATATAATACAAAACCATTATTTTTTCATCAGTTAATGAAGTCACTGTTACGACAGACATATTCAAATTGGGAAGTTTGCTTTTGTGATGGTAGTACTACAAATCGAACAAAAAAGTTAATCGAGCATTACCAGAAGAGATTAGGTAATAAATTGAAAGTTAAATATATAGGAGAGAACTTAGGCATTTCTGGTAATACTAACGAAGCGATTAAATTAGCATCTGGTGATTTTATAGGCTTTATGGATCATGATGATATGTTGACGGAAGATGCGCTTTTTGAAATGGTTAAGGCTATTAATGAGTATCCTGAAGCAGATTTCTTTTATTCTGATGAAGATAAGATTAATTATTCTGGTATTATTCGTTCAAATCCATTCTTTAAGCCAGCATATAGTCCAGATACATTACGGTCAGTTAATTATATATGTCATTTTGTTATGACTTCAAAGAAGTTATTAGATAGTGTCGGTTATTGTCGTAGTGAGTTCGATGGTAGCCAGGATCATGATTTAGTTTTGCGATTAACTGAACAGGCAAATGCTGTAGTTCATATTCCTCGTATTTTATATCATTGGCGTATCTACTCACAATCTACCTCAAGTAATATAGCATCAAAAAGCTATATAGTTGACGCGGGTTGTAAAGCTATTAAAAGTCATTTACAAAGAATTGGCGTTGATGGTTATATTGAACCAACTGTCAATCACATGTATCGTGTTTCATACAAAATAATTGATAACCCTAAAGTTTCAATCATTATTTTAAACAAAGACAATGATTTAATTTTAAGGAGATGTATTGAATCTATACTCGTAAAAACAACATATTCAAATTATGATATTATTATAGTTGAAAACAACAGTACAGAAAAAAGTATATTTAATTATTATGAAGAATTAAGCTCTGATAAACGCATTAAAATTAAAATATGGAATCAGAAATTTAATTTTTCTGCTGCTTGCAATTATGGTGCTGAGGATTGTGATTCACCATATTTATTATTTTTAAATAATGACACTACTGTTATATCCCCAGATTGGCTGGAAAGAATGCTTGAACATCTTCAGAATGAATCAGTTGGTATTGTTGGATCAAAATTATTGTATCAAGATAGAAAAGTCCAGCATGGAGGGGTAATTATTGGACTAAGTGTAATTGCCGGTCATCCATTCTTAAGAAAAGATGAGAAGGATAGTGGATATAAGAATGCACTTATCACTATTCGTAATGTATCTGCTGTAACTGGAGCATGTTTGATGATTAGAAGAGATATATATGAAGAAGTGATTATGTTTGATGAAGAATATCCGGTGGCTTTTTCTGATATTGATTTATGTTTGAAAGTATTATCAAAAGGATATTTTATTGTTTGGACCCCATATTCAATTTTATATCATCTGGAATCATACACTCGTGGATATTATGATACAGAAGAGAAGTTAATTGAAATGAATAAAGAATTTGAGATTTTTAGATCAAAATGGCAAGGATTTATTAATGTTGGCGATCCATATTATAATCCAAATCTATCAAGAATTAGTTGGAAAAGTTATCAGGTTAATATAAAAAATGATGATTTCAGACCACGAATAAATATTAGAAAGAAGCACTGTGTTTAATTCTTACTAATTTTAGTCATATCAGCAAATGAAGAATAAATAATAGCCAGATTTTTTATTCGGCGTTTATTTTCTTCGTTTTGATTATTTCTATAACTATTTAGTGCATTATCCGCGATAACAATATTATTTATCAGGAGCATTGCTAAAGTTACAAAATCATTGCTATTTACAGCGTTTTCAGCTTCAGTTGTTAATGAACTTAACTCATCTGCATCTGGCAAGTCTTCAAGAACAATATTCAATGCTTCTATGGTATTAGCAATTTTCATTATTCTTCTTCCAGTATTTATCATATTTCTGCCATCTTCATTATCCATTGTTGTTTGCAATACTTTAGCACGCGAGATATTTCGATTTGGATAAATATCTTGTATAGCCGCTGCCGATGATAGCATAGGCGAGAATCCTGCTATCTCTAATGCAACATTTACTTGTTGAATTATTTGTATATGTATTTCTGCTACGATATCATCTGCTGGCTTGGTTAAAAGGTTTTGTACTGGTTCGAGAGATGCAAACAGTATTTCCGGCAAGTTGCAATTTAGACCGCCTTCAGTCATTAGTCTTGCCACTACCAACATATCTGCGTTCATAATTTCGTCATTGATAAAGTTGTCGCCAACCGATGCGTTAGTAGTTACGATACGGTCTATCCTATCTGCTAAGGCAATAATTTTTCCGATTAATGATGAGGGTAGGGGAGATTTGTCTTTTTCAGGTGCATACTGTTCACCAATTGCTGTAGCCACTGCTGGTGATTCACCAGCCATCCAGGCGTAGGCACGACCAATAGCACCGCGCAAGCGCGGATATTCAGCTATTATAGAAGTAACCTGATCTGTTTTTGCTAATAATGCTGCACGTTCTGCATTAGCGCGTTCACCATTTTGCATTCCAAGCATTGCTGCAATTTTCCCTGCGAGCATCTGTAAACGCTTAGCCTTATCATACATCGATCCGATACCTTCGGAAGATGTTACACCTCTTAAATTATCCACTCTTTCTTCAGGTGTTTTCTTCTGGTCCTTTTCAAAGAAAAATCTGGCATCCATTAATTTTGCGTGTGTTACAGATTCAAAACCTTCTCTTACATTGCTGAGATATGCTTTGTCTCCATTTCTAACGGCAATAAATGAAGGTAATAGCTTTCCTGTTGAATCAGTTAATGGAAATAGTTTTTGCTCACGTCGTAATACATGACGTAAGACTTCATCAGGAAGTGTTAAAAAATCAGGATGGAATGAACCTCGAAGTGCAGTAGGATATTCAACATGATAAAGTAAATCATTGAATAATTTTCCGTCATCAGCAATTACAGCACCATCATGAGCGATAAGTCCATCAATTTGGTTGCGCAGCACATTTCGCCTTTCATCCTGTGATACTATAACATGGTTTTCTTCCATTATTTGACGGTAATTATTGGCATTGTTGATTTCAATTTCGCCAGGAGAAAGGAATCGATGTCCACGGGAAAAATTTCCAGACGTTACTCCACCAATAGTAAAGTTTACGACTTTATCGTCATAGATAGCAGATACCCAACGAATTGGCCGGGAAAAAATTATGTCATCTTTACGCCAACGCATTTTTGATGGTAGATTAATGCCCTTAATTATCTTTACGCATATTTCTGGCAAACGTGCAATAGATGATAAACCTTTTTCATGATATACAGCGGTTAAATGTTCTATTCCATTACATTCAATTATATCTAATTCAGCAATACTGCGATTATGATTGCGCGCAAAACCTATCGCGACTGCAGTTGTGTCGCCATCAGGTGTGAAAGCATCAGCAACACTTGGTCCCTGCACTTCACGTCTGGTATCAGTCTGTAAATCAGCAATATCATTTACAATTAAGGCTAATCTCCTGGCCGTACCCCATGTTAGAAGAGAGCAGAATTCAATACGATTAGCACGCAAAAATTCAGTGGCGAGTGCAGATATTTGCTGCAATGCCAATGGAACTTCACGTCCGGGAATTTCTTCTGTGCCAATTTCTAATAGGAATGTAGCCATAATGCTAATTCATATTATAGCATTTAGTTACATACTTTAACCAGTTGCATTGTGCGGTTATTGAATCAATCTCCAATTAATACTGAATATCACTATTAATTCTAAAATTTGGTATATATTATCAACTCAGTTACAAAAAATTCATATATTTTTATAGTGAGATATTTAAAAGAATCTTTTAATAATTGTTACAATAATTTAAAATTATTGTAACTTAAGAATCCTTT
>JBIJDE010000531.1:0-3550 GCA_044344305.1 Armatimonadota bacterium | reverse complement strand
CAATAATATATTAAATATATCTGGGTGTGCTTTTTCAATTTCATCGAATAGAATTACTCGATATGGTCGTCTGCGTACTTGCTCAGTTAATTGTCCACCTTCATCAAATCCGATATATCCTGGTGGTGCTCCTATTAATCGTGAAACAGAATGTTTCTCCATATATTCAGACATATCTACCCTGATCATAGAGTCGTCGTCATTAAACATAAACTCAGCCAATGCGCGAGCTAATTCAGTTTTACCGACACCAGTCGGACCCATGAAGACAAATGAACCTATAGGACGTTTAGGGTCTTTTAAACCAGCCCTTGCGCGTCTAATAGCCTCTGAAATGACACTGATAGCATAGTCCTGACCGATAACACGTTTATGCAAATCTTCTTCCATTAGCAGCAATCGGGAAGATTCTTCCTCAAACATTCTTTTAACAGGTATTCCAGTAACCCTTTCGATAAGTTCAGCAATTTCAACCTTTGTAACCACAGGGACAATAGGAGATGGGCGTTTTTCAGCTTCTATTTTCTTCACTTGTTCCTGCAAAGCTGCAATTTCTTGTTTATAATGTGCCGCTTGTTCATAATTTTGTTTTAATGCAGCTTCGTCACGAAGATTTTCAATGTTCAATATTTTCTGTTCTAACTCTCTGACATCGCCGGGAATGAAAATAACGTCGATATGTTTTCTTGCGCCAGATTCATCTATCAAATCTATTGCTTTGTCTGGTAGAAACCGGTCAGGAATATAGCGTGCAGATAATGTTACTGCAGCTTCTAAAGCATCATCTGTATATTTAATTTCATGATGTTTTTCGTATCTTTCTTTTAAACCATGCAATATCTTAATGGTATCTGAAATAGTCGGTTCATCAACAAATACTGGTTGAAATCTTCTTTCTAACGCAGAATCTTTTTCAATATATTTCCTATATTCGTCAAGTGTAGTTGCACCAACACATTGTAATTCTCCGCGAGCAAGCGCAGGTTTCATCATGTTTGATGCGTCAATTGCGCCTTCTGAAGCGCCGGCTCCTACTACAGTGTGTAATTCATCAATAAATAATACGATTTCACCTTGTGCTTGCCGGATTTCATCCATTACAGCTTTCATACGTTCTTCAAATTCACCGCGGAATTTTGAACCTGCAACCATACTCGATAAATCGAGAGATATAACCCTTTTATTCTTTAATGTTTGAGGAACTTGATTTTGTATAATAGCTTGTGCTAATCCTTCAACAATTGCAGTCTTACCAACACCTGGTTCACCAATTAATGCAGGATTATTCTTTGTTCTTCGAGACAATATCTCAATAACACGTCTTATTTCATTATCTCTGCCAATAACTGGATCAAGTTTTCCTTCTCGTGCCATTTTCGTAAGATCACGACTATACTTTGCTAATGCTTTATATTGTCCTTCTGCATTTGGACTGTTTACACGTGAGCTACCTCGTACAGATAATACACCACGACGTGCCGATTCTTTATTTATATCGAATTGATTTAAAATTCTTGCGCCAGGAGATGTTCCTTCATCGGCTATTGCAATTAATATATGCTCTGTAGCAACATAATCATCTCCCATTTGCCGCGCAATATCCCAACAGATTTCACTAATAACTTTTTGAGCAGCTGGAGTTAAATATACTTGCATTTGTCGTGAGTTTTTACTTATAGATACTTTTGGTAATTTTTCTAATGTTTTTTTAATTTCATCAGTAAATGTAACAACATCGACATGTAATTCTTCCAGTATCTTGGGTATGGTTCCTTCAGGCTGTTCCATCATTGCCAGCAAAAGATGATCCGTATCCATTTGCATATGACCATATCGCTCTAATATTGCCTGAGATATCATTAATAATTCTTGAGCTTTATCTGTAAATTTATTGAAATCCATAAAAGTTACCTCTCTTCTGAATTTTCTTCCTTTATAAATTTCTTGTTATTTCCTGCTATCACTATAACAACCTCACCTTTTATTGTTGAGTTTGTAAATAATGTAATTAACTCTGATAAAGTACCACGATGTATTTTTTCATAGATTTTTGTTAATTCTATACATACTGCAGCCATTCTATTACCATAAACTTCATAAGCATCTTTTAACAAATCAATCACACGGGTAGGGGCCTCATAATAAATCATCGTATGCGGTAATTCTTTGTCAATAGCCATGAAGTTTTGTCGTTTTCCACTTTTGCGAGGTGGGAATCCTTTAAAAGTAAAAGATGAAACAGGCAAACCTGAAGAAATTAGTGCAATAGGTAAGGCTGACGCACCAGGAATTACTTCTACTTCATACCCATTTGTAATGGCATTATTAACAGCTGTATATCCTGGATCGCTTATCCCGGGATATCCAGCGTTAGAACACAAGCCAACTTGATATCCATCGCGTAATAGCGACAATATCCTATATGCAGCTTTATCTTCATTATATTCGTGATTTGAGAATATAAGCTTTGGTTTTTCTATATTGAATTTATCAAAAAGTATTTTAGTATGTCGGGTATCTTCACATGCTAATGCATCAACTTCACCTAACATGCGTATTCCCCGAAGAGTCATATCTTCAAGATTACCTATTGGGGTAGCAATAATTATTAATTTACCGATTTTTTCTGTCATTTTACCAGTCCTGTGTTACACGTTTTAAGCGACGTTTCGCTTGTTCTCTGACCCGTATCACTTCTTCCTGCAATTCATCAATTCTATCAAGCAATTTTAAAATTACATCAACACCAGCAAGGTTAACCCCTAATTCGTCTTTTAATCGTTGAATTTGCTGTAAACGTTCAATATCATGAATAGAGAACATTCTGATATGTCCTCTTCTTTGTGGAGTAATTAAACCAATTCTTTCATAAAGTCTTATTGTTTGTGGATGAATTGATATCATTGTTGCAACCACACTAATTACATATAATGGAATATCTTTATCATAATCTGTCATTTTATTTACCCTTGTGCAGCTGTTGTAATTCTATAAGCAATTCTTGTTCTGCTTCAGAAATAGTTTTTGGTACTGTAATTTTTATTCGTGCGTAAAAATCGCCGTTTTCTTCAGAGTTTTTTTTCGGCATTCCTTTACCACGGATTCTTAATTTCGCACCTGAAGATGTTCCAGAAGGTATTTTCATGCTTACTGAGCCATCAATTGTATGGACAGTCACTTCACCACCGAGAATTGCGTCAAGATATGAAACATTTAAATCAGAATAGATATCATCATCTTTCAATTCAAATTGGCCGTCTGATTTTAATTTTACAATAAGATAAAGATCACCAGGTTGACCACCCATCATTCCTGGTGAACCTTGTCCTTGTAATCTTATTTTCTGACCTTCTCGAATGCCTTTTGGAATTTTTACAGTCAATTTTTTTGGAGTAATAGTAGCACCACGGCCACCGCATGCAGGGCATATAGAATTATTAGTATATCCAGTACCACCACACATTCTACAACTCTCTTGAGTCTGAACAGTAATTCCATGCTCAGCTCCGTGAAAAGCATCATGTAATGACACTGTTATTTCATACTCAGA
>JBIJDE010000098.1:0-12374 GCA_044344305.1 Armatimonadota bacterium | reverse complement strand
ATTTTCAATTCATCTTTAATTTATTTCATTAACTATCCAGCAAAATTTATCATCCTTTTTTCAATTGTCCCATGCGCAGATATTGTGTTCTCATTTATTGCAGTCATATCAACATTTGCAATATCTGTTCGCCTACCCCGTCCTGCTGGATTTCGCCGCGGGTCTTCGTTACCGATGCCAGGGATTGACCAAAACTCATATATACCAATTTTATGAAGCCAACATAATTTTATTCTGCGCAATCACCAGTATTTCTTGTCAACAGCATGGATAGAGAGTAAAAACGTCCAAATTTCCCTTTAACATTATTTTCTCAGTATCGTTTGGTCTACCACTTTTAACCTCCAGAGATTTCTCTGGAGGTTTTTTAATTTTGTCTTGTTGATATTGTCATTAATATTTTGTATTCTTATTTTATAAATACGGCAATATATTAAAAACAAATAACCATTCATTGTCTATGCACATTGAATAAAGGAGATTGTTGACATGAAACATAACCGTGTTGACATAATGATATTTATAGTGGCTTTCATATGCCTATTGACGTCTGCCATAAATAGCAACGCTCAGGTTTCACAAATACAAGTCGTCGCACCCATCACAGATACCTATTCGCGTCATTCATATGTAACCTTAACAGAAGTTTCCCCTGGCAAACGCATTATGTTAGTTTGGACACGCTCGCAGGGAGAAGGCAAGGATTATGACAAGAACGATATAGTAATGGCCCACAGCGACGACAATGGCAAGACCTGGACCGAGCCTGTTGTATTGCCATGCGGCAAACCACGATCGTGTTTCGGTGGCACGTCTTTACTTAAGTTGCCTGATCGGATTCAATTATACTTTTGGTTTCGCAACGGTGGAAATGATTCATCGTTGCGCATGATCGAGAGCACTGATGGCGGTACAATATGGAGTGATTCACGAACTATCACACCCCGTAGCGCGACTTCATTTACTGGTTGTAACCAGCGCGTAATTCAGCTAAAGACCGGCCGATTGATCTGGCCGGTTCATACGCTAACCGGAAAGCCAGACCCGAGTAAGAATTTGGGTATTCTCGTCGGTCGCAGCGACGATTTAGGGAAGACCTGGAAGTTTTCACCTGACCTCGCTTTCGAGGATGACCCAAACGTAAGAGGTTATCGTTACACCAAGACACTGTCTTATACACCGGATGAACATGAGACACGCATCCCCATCAAGTTGCACGAAGCCAGCGTGGTGGAATGCATGGACGGATCGCTATTAATGTATACACGTTCGACCCGTGGACGATTTTATTCTTCACGCTCCACTGACGGTGGAGTAACATGGTCAAAGCTGGAACCATCTGATGTTGCAGCGCAAACATCTCCACCTTATCTTCAGAAGTTGACCGATGGTAGATTGCTCATGCTATGGAACCCACCCACACCCGAACAGGCTGCGACGAAACAATTCCCTACGTCCAAACGTCCGACACTGCAGATGGCGCTGAGTGAAGACAGCGGTAAAACATGGAGTAAACCTACTGTCATCGCCAACGATGGCAGAAAGAATGGTTTCTGCTATCCCGCAGCTCTGGAACTCAAAAATTCAAAGGAACTGCTCGTTTTCATGACGCGCAGTCCTGAAATCATATATCCCGGTGCTTTAGTAAGCGTACGTGTACCACTAAAGTGAGTGTTTGAGAGCAAAATACTCTGCAATGTCATATATTTATCCAGCAAAATCTAGATAAACGATGATAGTTACTTACTTTATTATATATCCTCCAGATGCAGGTAAGTCAAAAATAATTCCAATTTCTGATTGTTTGCCTGTGACTTTCTCCCTGGTTATCACATGTTCTGCTGTATTTCCTATGCATTTATTTGGTGGTACAACTACTTTTCCTGAAATGCCTGGGCTGGCGATGATAAACTCATCAAGCATGCTGAAACCGTCACCAAGTCCAATAGCGTGGCGAATTCCGCGTTCTTTTACTATTTGGCAAATCCATCGGTTCATCGGGTCAGCCGCAATTGTTTTATATGTTGATACATCAGGTGATGCGCAAATGTCACTCATTGGATAAATAAACGGAAAACCGGATGCCACATCATGCTGCCATGCAGACCGCCATACCAGGCGTTTTGGCCCGCGATTTGCTATTCTCTGCATTAACGCATGTCCGGACCCTCCACCGTGATTCCTGCTATCAACGGCAAAAGCATTCATAGGGATATCAACGCCGATACCCTCGACCCACATAAAGAAGTCATCATCCAGCGATTTACCGAAACGATATATCTTATCATAAAACTCTGCCGCCCGCGCGGATGTTTCGCCTGGCCAGCGCAGATACGGCTTATTTCCAAAATCAGGTGGTAAAGGCTGCAAACCAGAATCCCAAAATAACCCGGTAATGCCGAGGTCAGAAACATAATGTTTTATCCAACCCATGATATAATCCTGAAATGACGGGTCTGACGGGTTGATGATATCCAGCGACACGCTTCTGTCCGGCGCGCCTTTTATCTTTATCCGCCGGCCGTCAACGCCGTATATGCCCCAGCTATCCTGCCATCCCATACTATCAGGACGATGACCGTGACGACTTATCCACGCGTAGGTATGTCCACCTTTATTGCGTATCTTCTCCACCGCTTTACCCAACGCGGTACTGCCACCAAGCGATGGATTCGGGTTTGGAGAACCTATATCACAGTCATTCCCGGACCATGGAACATCATGGACGAACATGCCGAATCCATTCACTCCGCATTCATCCATTAATATTTCCGCCCCCTGCCCCATGGTTTCAAAACTGGCATCTGATTGCCAATTTGGATGCATCCAGAACCATGATGTTTTGTACCACCACGCCGGTGGTTCCTGGTACATGTCGAATTGCTGTGCTAATACCGTTTCCGCGTTATCTAATCCCTGTCCCCAAAAAAATGATACTGCCGGTGTAGTCAATTGTTTCTGAAGGCACATATCAGTAAAGTAATAATATTGATAAGCATGACGTTTTTCCCCAAACTCAATATGACCTGCTGTTGTTGGTCGACGCGCTATAACCCAGACAAACCTTTCATCATCAGGATGATAATACAACGCGCCGGATACCATCTGCTGCCCAGGAAAAGTAGTTCTGAACTTTCGTTGTAAATATGGAGCCACTTCCGCCACCGGACCATCCTCAATACTGACATGGTCACGCGGACCTGACCCGCCGATAGCTATCGCTTTCATCCGGGTTTTTTCACCAAACCATAACGCTGGCGCACATAACACACCGATAGTTTCTATCTGTAGAGGTGCTTCTATTTCCGGTTGCCAGATATAGTCCAATCCCTCGCCAATTTCTGTATGTGGTATTCGCGAAACATCATACCTTATATGCAAGGATTGTGACGGTCCCGAATGAAGTCGCATACCGCCGCGGGTAATAACACGGCGAATATTCAGTGTATTTCCGGCGCCATATGCGGTGCTTGATTTAATAACAAAGTTTGTTATATGTTCTGCTATATCTTCTTCTATCTTGATATGCTGAACATTTAAAGGTTTTCCGTTTATCTCTATCTCATTGCCTTGCGCATAACGCAAAATATCCATAGAACAATCATCATCACATAATGATAACAACTGACCATTTTCATCATCAATTTCTATACCAAGAGAAAACTTTCTGTTCATTAATTCTCCCAAATCTCCTGAATAACAGAAGTTAAATTGAATACAGGAACCGGCATAATATAATGCTACCGGTTCCCAATCACCATATTTTTATTGAACTGTACCATCCAGACTGCATTTCAAATCATCAACTGCCTGCAATATTCCTCTGGTATCACCCAGATACAAAGCGGCGCCGACAGACTTATCAACACCATTAGGGTTATCAAAGTTTTGCCCTATGCCAAGTGTGCCAATAGCTATTGTGGCGGCCTGCTTTCCGTCAACCAACAATACAGCTTTACCATCTGCCCAAGCAAGGTCGAATTGATGCCAACCAGCAGTTAATATGGCAGATTCTGCTATTTCTAATTTCGAATCTTTATTAGCCTTATATTCAAGTGCTATACCAGCAGTTTTACCAATCTTCTGGGTTAATTTCAACGGACCGATGTTTATAATTGTTCCGTTTGTATTATTCAGCAGCCCCTGGAAACTGACACGTCCGGAAGCGTTTGACAGGTGCATTCTTGCCCATATCATAATTCCTTTACTGCTGTTCACTGCCTTGCCATTTACACCGGTACATAAGGCAATTTGCTCATTCGCTGACGGTTTTTGCAAGTGAACAAAATTGCTGCCAAATGCTTCGTCAGCGCGGGTGCCATTATCAAATGTAGCGAGGTATGTTTCTTTGCCTTTCAGTAATTTACGTTCTATCATTTGTACCGGCACAAAATCACGCTGTAATACATTGACTTTAAATCCAGTATTCGTAAATGGTATCAGTTCACCTGTTTCACCATTTACGAGAATAACTTTTGCCGGGTCAAAACCAAGACCGGCGAAATTAACCGCAACATCAACAGTTTGGTCAGTACGGGCAATATTAACCACTGTCAATAACGCGCGGCTATCTGTTTTATGCACTGAAACCATGCAATTTGGGGTTGCGGTTTTACAGGGATTTTCCTTCTTCCAGTAACCAATAAATGTTACATCCTTTTCATACAAACGACTTTCCTGAACCAATACCGGGAAATAACCCACCTGTTCAGCATTGATGTCGTGCGCCATAACCCAACCGGTGAATTGATGAACATGTTTATTGACCCATTTTGTCGGATGACGCATGGCCTGGCACATCATATTCATTACACCGCCGGAACATACACTGCTGGCGATTGAGCGCAAACGTCCTGCCGGCAATACTTCAATATAGTCAAAGTTTAAATCAGTAGGTTCAACATTCTCACCCTCGATAAACACATCGCCAAACCAGGCATTATACGCTGCACCAGATGTAATGTGCATCCACAGGTTAGGACGTGACACGCCGTTTTCATTAAACATTATCATCATGCGTTTATAATATTCACGTAAGCCTAAATAAGAATATCCCTGCTGCAATCTGCCATCAGTGCGGAAATACGCGTTTCCTGTCAACCAGTTATCTTCAGTAGCCAAATAATTCTCGTCAATATACAACGCACGGAAACTGGATTCTTTCACCCATTTCTGATAATGGAATAACCGGAAATCAATTGGACCTTTGCTTTGAGTAACATCAGAGTTGCCGATTTGCCCTGGTGTCTGACCCCAGTCGGCGGCAAGCGCGCCGAAATCATTGCGATCAGCATCCAGGTATCTACCTATTGAATGAGCGATTGAACCAACTGCTGGGTGGTGCGTGGAATTTTTGGCGGTATTGTCGAATAATGCGCGTGATTTATCATAACTCCATGGGAAAGGACTGCAGTAATACGGCCACAGTACTGCCCAGTCACCGTCAAACCAGAATACTGTCGATTTAGTATCAGGGATTGGTGCAGATGACGCGACAAATGTAGACCGGTAACCTTCCGGCAACGGCCGCGATGGAAAAGCCTGATACCCAAAAGTGACAGTCGTCGCTGATGATAATTCTGTCGGAACTTCAATAAAGTTTATTTTCAGCGTTACTTTACCATCTTTCTTAACAAATTCCTGCGAAGGATGTGTTTTATCAGATTCAGTAATCCAACCTTTATCACTATCGGCAAACCACATAAAGCCGCGTTCGCCATTAGTCAACCAAATATAAGGAACAAAGTCATTCACCAGAGTACCTGACGCAGTTTGCAAACTGGACCAGTATGCCGGGGTTTCATCATGGACGGCCGCCCATCCGCCGGCTGTGGTGCAGAAATGGGTAGCCTCTTCTTCAGGAATAGTAATTTCCAGTGTCAAACGGTCAACTTTTGTCTTTGCGCCATCCGGTGCTATCGTAAGATTTACCAGTGAAAATCCGTCAAACTCAACTTTTGACTTGGCATTAAACAATAATCCCGGTGCGGTGCCGGTGCCGGTCATTTCAACCTCCGCGTCTACCTGCCGGGTTACTGATGGTACTGACGAGGCAACCTCTTTTTCCTCGCCATTAATAACTGCCACTAATCGCATGGCAGATTTCATCTGTTCTGTTTTGCCATTGGTAATTGACTTTGCCAAACCAAGGCCGTTTACATTCATCGTCCTGTTCCATACGCCTATTTTATCTTTTTCAACCTTTACCGGTGTCCAGGGAGAGATAACCTTGTCTGTTATACCGATATTATTATTCATCCATGTCATGTTGTATCTCAACATTGATAAATCAGTGCTATTCTGTGTCAGGGTATTGCCATCTTTATCGCGCAATACAACTTCCACCTTTACCATACGTGCCGGTGTTTCTTTAATTTCCGGAACAATTTTTAAAGGCTTGCCTTGTTTTGCCAATTGAATATTATCGTCTTTAATATTCTCTATCTGTTTTTTCTGATATGCAATCGATTTATAATCTTTTACTGGTATCTGTTCACCATCAAGGGAAATCCGGGTAGATGAATAATGTTCGCGGAATGAACCAACTTCCGCGGTTTTAATAACTTTATTAGTAACCGCGTCGATTATCTTTACAGTACCACCAACAACATCACCGCGTTTCGCAAAATCAAATATATCAGCCTTCACCATCAGCCAATTACTTTCCGGACCATACATGGCCTTTAAATATAAATCCTGAACTGACTGCGCTTTTTCCGGCTTAACCGGCGGTAACGGCACAAATCCGCTGACATTAAAGGGGAAATATTGCGAAAATAGCATTTTGCCATCACGGGTTTTGGCGGTTATACAGAAATTACCTGTTTTCCATCCTTCCGGTGTAGTACCAGTAAAGGCAAACTCCTGTCTTTCACCTGCTTTTAAATTAATGGTCTTAGTAGTTATAATATCAGCATCTGATATAGTTTTCCCCTGCATGAATCGCAGAGTGATATCAACATCCGCGCCGGCATCTTTGGGAGCGATTACTGCCATAGGAAAATTATAATTGCCAGATAAAACAGATACCACACCCAGCAACTGTACAACCGGTGATTTATCGGCAAAAGTGATTTTCGGGTGCTGCGGAATTTCAGAAAATCCCTGAGTGATAGACCATGACGCCTGGCTGCGCGGCAATGTTCCTGGTGCATTGCGACAGAATAAAAAGTTCCAGCTATCACCATCTTTCACCTTGTCAAAACCAAAATCTTTAATTAATACGCTGGCTTCAACGATATAGCTCAGGTCATCTTCGCTGACACCCAGTGTCCAATTGGCCTTCCATCCCAAACTTGCATATCCGCGGCTTGGGATGAATTTTTCATCAAATACTGCCGGGTAAGTATTGATAATATTCTGATATGTCTCCGGCACTAATGTCGGCGGGGTAATCCATAATTCTACTGTAGGTTCGCCAAAGTCATAATCATCATTATTGCGTGATGATTTCCATAATTTCCATTCGCTATTGCCACGCCGGCATTTGTATAGAAAATAAAAACGGGTGTCGTCATACCCCATATATATTGTAGTTTCCGCTTCCTGTAATTTATGGTCAAAGGGAACAATTAAACCTGATGACGCAAGAGCGCGATCCCACTCACCTGGTGACATTTTGCCGTCAACAACCGGCGCCGGGTTCATACGCACTGCGGTGAACTCACCGATAGGCAATCTTTCACCACCTGCGGCAAAACTGACAAGCGAACCCGAAATCGCAATTAAAACCGCAACCATAAAACGAGTAAAACCTTTTAAATAACCATAAATTGACATGATGCCTCCTCTGAAATGAACGGTAATATTATTTAATACTACTGGTATTTTCTTTTTTTAGAAACTATACTTAGGGAATCGTTTCCCTAAGTATAGGAATTTTCACGAAATAATGCAATTATTTATTATGAAACCTAAATTCCGCAAAAAATTAGCGTAGACAAGTTTCGACAGATTTTAGTATCTCCTCAGTTGCATTAAATGCGGAAAGAATCGATTTTTGTTCCTTTGTAAAAGCCTTTGTAAATCTTGCCTTACCATCTGTTGAAATCACAGTAATATTTGTCAACTGGTTGAGAACTTTTTTGAGCGATGTTGACTTGTCTGCTAATTGTTTTTTGAGCTTTTCCATAATGTAGGTTCTGATTACAAGTGCGATAAACAACACAAAAGCTTTGCCATTTGTTGTTTGCTCGTTATGCGTACGTATTCTCGTACCTTGCATATCAATTTTAAGTTGGTCGAACAACTTCTCTGCCGCATCTTTTGCACGATAATGATATAGTATATCGTCGTGGGTGCTGTCATTATCTGTCGAAAATATCAGGAAAAAACCTTTATACTGACGCAATAAGTCGACTTTGTCAGCATCAACAACAAAATCAAAACCGCTATCGTCTACATGTCTGGTAAGTCTGAAATATTTAGTATATCGTTTCAAGCTACTCGCAGGATAACGTTTCAGTGCTGAAAGTTCAATACTCAGTAATCGTATGCGTTCGGATATTTCATTACTCAACTGAGCATGGTTCATTGGGTCGTAAAATAGCATGAGTCGACCGTTTGCACCGTAGTATTCTATGTTCTTGCTGACGCAGTAAATATCCTTGTCGGAAAGTTTATTCGCATACTTTTCTATGCCTTGGGAATGAGTCTTCAGCATTTCAGCCGCAATGCTCAAATATGCCGGTATACCTATGGTAAACGCTTTACTATGGGAGCTAAGATTATTGATGCATTCTTTACTGATAAAACCACCGTCCACCACAAACTTTATATTTTTCAATCCTACTGTCCCGGCATTTTCAAGAACATATGACAGGTTTATTTTGTCTGTAAGACTGCCGTTGTACCTATTAAAATAAAGCGGAAGTTTGCTACTTTCATCACAGAACATACCTATATTGAATTGTGGTAGATCTTCACCATCGCGATTGTAACCATACTCGACGTCTGTCATTGTACGTGAATACGATGATATTGAAGTAACATCATAACAAACATTTTCGCCTGTACGTCCCACAGCAATCCATTTCTTGAAAAAATCATGGGTTTTAGGCAGAGATATGGACTCAAAAAGCCTACTGGTACTCTGTGAACTTAGAGATTTAGAGTATCCTGATACCAGTGTTCGCTCGAGCCAATCATCTATGGCATCCATAGAATTGCCTTCTCGAATCATATACGCAGCAGAGACGATTATGTCCATGGCCTTAATGCCGAATACTTCATTCAGGCATGAAATTAATCCCAAGTCATTACAGCATTTAAGTACCAAATAAGAGTACCCGTAATCCCACACGGCAGTGCCAGGCATTCCTTGAGTTACTTTGAATAACTCATAGTAGTTGTCGTTTGGTTTCATTTTGCCGGTTTCTTCATCAATCTTACCAATCAAAATAGCTTTGTTTCGAGGCTTGCCTTCTGCGTTGCGAAAATAATGTGTATACTTATAGACATATTTTTCACCTTTGGATCCGGCGATTTTAGTGTGAACACCATCACCAGATGGCATGTCAATTAACGTAAACTTTGAAATAGTCATCTTAACCCCCTTTGTATACGATAATTATAGCGTATACAAAAAGAAAAGTCAAGAGGTAAATTACAAGAAAATTAACTAAAAAAGAAGCTTAAAAAAAGAAGCTTAAAGATGACTATTTCAACTGTATATTAGTTTTTTTGCATTTTTATGCTGTATACGCTAAAATTTAGGGAGTTTAGGTTGTATTAAAAGCCGGCGAAAGTAAAATAGTACAATTCGATATCAAATCAGCCGAGGTAAATCCGGCTAACGCATATGATGTAAAACTGTCATACGCCGGCACCGACGGCACTGCTGAAATTGCTGATGTGCTGCATGTAAATACCATCACCTATGGCACCCCCACCCTGGATGGCACATTGGCAACATGGCAAAATGCGATACCGGTAATCAGTTATGGTCAAAATGCGAAACGCAGTTTTGTAGAAGCCGCCTGGAAACCATGGGAAAAAGATGTGGCAATAACCAAAGGAATGGCGGAAACACGGTTTATGTATGATGATAAATTCCTCTATATCGCTGTCCGTGAACGTAATAAAGATTGGGTCGCCAAACCGCGGTTATCTAATCGAGACGAAAGCAGTTACTACGGTAAAGACGATATGGCGCATACCTACATTCGTGGAAATGATGACACAGCACCATATTCCGGCAATTGCGTTCAGGTCGGTATCGGTCTGGACCTGCACAAACATCCGCTGGCACCATATACCAAAGTACCGGCAAAAATGATTGCCATCGACGATACCGACTACGAATATGCTTTCTGGGGTACCCCGGACGGTGGAACGGAAATATGGCGCAGCAGCAACCCAACTATGCTCCCCTTCAACTTCCTTCCCCGTTGTACACCGGAAGGTTATAATGGCGTTCCTAAAGGAACACAGAGTTCCACTAAACGCGAAGGCAACGACACCATTTATCAGGTAGCCATCCCATTGACCGATATGCCGGAATTAACCCCGGCAAACGGCAAAATTATTAATATAGCCTACTGTCTGCCAGGTTCAAGTATCCAGGCTGGTGCCGGCCGCAGCCGCACCCGTTTCAACGGCTTAACCCTGAAAGCAAGCTGGAACTGGGACAAATACTCAAACAATTTGCGTTGGGGATTTGTGAAGTAGAAATTTTATTTCACATCGATTAATAGGATAAAAAAGATTTTTATCCTATTAATATTTAAGTCTTATTGAGAATCGTTATCTTTTCAATCCTATTAATCGATGTAAATACCTAATTTAAGGTGGCAATTATGACTAACGTTTTACAACCTTATATCGACCGTGGCGAATTAGCGGGTGCGGTCACTCTGGTGGCAAACGCTGAGAAAATTCTCAGTTTGAAATGTATCGGGTATGCTGATATCGAAGCTAAAATTCCGATGCAGCCAAATACCATGTTCTGGATAGCGTCGCAATCCAAGCCTATCACCTGTACAGCGTTAATGATGTTGGTTGATGATGGCAAGGTGTGTGTGGATGACCCGGTGGAAAAATATCTGCCAGAGTTTAAAGGCATGTGGTTGGCAGTTGAGAGAGATGATGATCATATCTTGCTGAAAAGACCATCACGCCTCATCACTGTTCGCGATATTCTCAGTCATACCAGCGGTATGGGATTCTGTTCTGCACTGGAAGTTCCTACCCTTGACCTGCAACCATTACGCGAATGCTCATTAAGTTACGCAATGACCCCGCTGTCATTTGAGCCGGGGACAAAATACGAATATGCTAATACCGGAATCAACACCGTCGGTCGCATTATTGAAGTTGTCAGCGGCATGCCATATGAAGAGTTCCTGCAAACCCGTATGTTCGCACCACTTGGAATGGTTGATACTACCTTTGTACCCAATGACGAACAGATGACCAGAATGACGAAATGCTATCAGCCGAATGCGGACAGAACCGGACTGGAAGAAGTAACGATTTCTCAGTTGAAATACCCGTTTAATGACAAATCCCGAAAACCAATGCCCGCCGGCGGTCTATTTTCCACCGCGACAGATTGTGGACATTTTATGCAGATGGTACTGAATGACGGGATTTATGAAGGCAAACGCTACCTGTCAACCGCGTCAATCAAACAAATGACCAGTAAACAGACTGGTGACTTGCTAACGGATGAATACGGTTTTGGCTGGGCATCCGGCGAAAATTATTTTGGCCACGGTGGTGCATGCGCGACAAATATGGCTGCCCATACCAAAGAAGGTATCATTATTGTTTACCTGATTCAGGAAACCAACGGTTTCCTTGGTGACGGCGGTATGGCACTGGAAACATTTGTTAAAGAAGCAAGAGAGAAGTATTAGTACTTTAAACCCAAAAAACATTGATATAAAACCAGTTTTTGTAAAAATCACCTCAGCGAAACTCTGCGTTAAACTCTGTGTAACTCTGCGGTTAAGTTAGGATATAACATGTAAATGATAGTTTTTATTTTACCGCAGAGCAACGCAAAGGATAACGCAAAGTTACACAGAGGATATTTATTATAGTTTCATTCCTACTCCATTAAATTCTCAATTATATTGACATCTCACACTCTCCTGCGTAAAATCTAATTAATCCGTTAAACACTCAGGAGATATTATAATGAATAATCGTCTTTCTTCACTTTGGCTTGCGCTTTTTACGTTGCTTTTACTTGCATCCGCAGGATTTTCCCAGTCGGTATTTCAATCGGTGATTACTGAGGCTAATATCGATTATGCCAATACCACTGAGTTCCCGGCACATCCGGGTGAAAAAGGCGGTTTTTGGGTTGCGTCATCGCGAAATGTTGGGCTTGCCGGCGCATTCCATATCAGCGGGCCATTGGCACCACA
>JBIJDE010000529.1:0-3565 GCA_044344305.1 Armatimonadota bacterium | reverse complement strand
CCACGAGCAATACCAAGGCATTAATGAGCAAACTTGGAATAGATATCACGTAATTATGCGGGGTTAGGGTTTAATCGATATTACAAATAGTTTTATTTAGGAATTTCTTTACCATTAATAGTTTTTATACCGTCAAGGTTAATTATAGCAATTTGGTATCTAAATCCTTCTGCTATATCTTTAGTTTGCATTGCATCCACTTTCAAATTGCCGTTAATATCAACTACATAAGAAGAGTAAAGAATACTACCCATTCCTGTAGTAATTACAGCTATTTGCTTTGTGAAATCAACTTCAGGTAACTTTTCTGAAAATTTCCAAGAAGTCCACAAATCTTTAAATGGTTGTAGTCCCGTAATAACATCTTGAGAATTTCTTAGTTTTTTCATGTCTAATATTGAACCTTTATAAATTACGACAGGTAATATCTTTCTTGTAGTAGGCAATGTTTTACCATTCACCGTTTTAACACCTTCCCTGCTAACAATTTGCATTAAGTAACGGAATCCTTCACCGAAATCCATTGATGACATTCCAATTGTTTTCATATCACCTTTTTCATCTAAAGTAACTGTGAGATTCATTACACTTCCAACAGTTGTAGATACGAGAACAATTTGTTTTGAAAAATCAATTTCAGGAACTTTTCCCTTAATTTTCCACGATTGCCATAATTCGTTCATAGACACTGCATCAGCAATAAACTCAGGACAATTCTTTTGTAAAGCCACTTCTGCTATTGATCCCTTGATCACTTTGATCGGCTTTATTTCAACAGACTCTGACCACACCAATGTTGACATAACTAAAATCAACATAAATAAAAGATAATACTTCATTTTTTTCTCCTTCAATATATAAACTGTATAATTATAAATTTTGTTCCGGTAAAAGATACCTTTTTGAAAAAATTTGTTTAAAAAGCTGCTATGTGGATATATAAATATGAGCGAGGAATAAAATGAATACTTATAACTTACTTTCAATCACTTTTTTTATTGCAATTCTATTAACAGGATGCAAGCATGGTGACATTCCTGCTGACACATCACTGCCAGTTGTTACCCAGAAAATTGAATACATCAAAATAACTCCTAAAGAAGCAAAAAATATAATTGATAAAAATCCAAATGTGAAAATAGTTGATGTTCGGACAGAAGAAGAATATCTAAATAAAAGAATACGAAACAGTATATTAATTCCAGATTATGATATTGAAAAAATAGCTCCATTAAAACTTTCTGATAAGCAGGAATTGATCTTATTATATTGTCGTAGCGGAAGACGAAGCATGCGGGCTGCAAATATATTAATATCCATGGGTTATACTCATATTTATGATTTTGGCGGTTTAAATGATTGGCCGTACGAAACTATAGAAGGTAAATAAAAAAAAACCTTGTGTCAAATATAAAAATCTGACACAAGGAATAGATCTAATCAGAAACTGAAACAATTACCAGCGTGAGTTACCACGTGGGCTATTGTTGCGCTGTCCCTGGAAACAATCTGAACAGTAAACTGGCTTCTCGCCACTCGGCTGGAAAGGAACTTGACAGGTCTTTCCACATGCTGCACAAACTGCACTGTGCATTTCGCGAGGACCGGAGTTTCCACCACCTGAACGTCGTCCGCCACCAAAGCCACCTTGGGCTTTGCGAGCTGCGCGGCAATCTGGGCAACGGCCTGGGGTATTTGTGAACCCTTTCTGGTCATGGAATTCCTGTTCACCAGCGGTGAACACGAAACCTTTGCCACAATCGCGGCAAGATAAATTTTTGTCAGTGTAGCTCATAGCATGCACTCCTTCTGGGTATCAGAACCGCCATTGGTATAAGGGACTGGAGGCATGAGGGATGAACTACGCTTAGGTTAGTACAACCGGTTCGAAGCCAAATCAGGCAAAACCTTGTGTCGGTCTGTTAATGGAGACTTTATCTCCACAAAAATTATATCAACAAATGTAAAAAAATGCAAACAAAATGTATTAAAAACTTAAAATATTTTGTAATATTGTAAAAAAAGAGCTTTTTTTACGAAAATAACCTCTTTTTTTACAATATATTAAATAAACTTAATGTATAATATAAAATCACCAAAATTTATTTTTATAGACTAATTTCCAACATTTTCAAATGGTGCTAATTCATAATGCATAGTAATAAATGCATCTACAACCTTTGGATCAAATAATACACCTGAATTTTCCTTTAGATACTCAATTGTTTGTTCTGATGACCATGCTCTTCGATATGGCCTATCCGATGTCAAAGCATCCCAAACATCAATAACAGCAAATATACGAGCAGCCATAGGTATCTCTTCACCGACCAATTTCCTTGGGTACCCTGACCCATCCCATCTTTCATGGTGGCTATAAGGAATTTCTAAAGCAGGCTTTAGAAAAGGAATTGGAGATAACCATTCATAAGCATAAGATGGATGTAATTTCATAACTGACCATTCTTCATCATTAAGAGAACCCGGTTTTAATAATATCCCATCCGGGATTCCTAATTTTCCTATATCGTGTAATAAAGCTCCTCTGCGCATATGAGTAATTTCACTTGGTGAGTAATTCAGGTGACGTGCCAATCGTTCTGTTCCTTCTGTAACACGAAGCGAATGCCCTTCAGTTTCTCTATCACGCAAATCGAGGGCTTTAGACCATCCTTCTAAAGTTAAATCATAAGCAACCAGTAACTCAATACTTGATTGTTGCCTTGCTTTAAATAGTGCTGCATTATCAATTGCTATTGCGGCTTGTCCTGCTAATGTATCAAGGAACTCTCGCCACTCATAATCCGGCTCCAAAGGTTCCCTATTAAACAGTTCCATTACTCCAACAACTTGACCTTTAGATATTAGGGGTGCGGCAATATAAGTATTAAATCCTTCACTCATGAAAAAAGGAGATGATGATAATTTATCTAATCGTCCTGGTAGGTCATCAATAATCATAACCTTTTGGCCCATTGCTGCTTGACCGGCGAACCCTTGTCCCATTCGAAGTCTTGTATGTCGTAATGCACGAGTACGAAATCCTTGACCAGATGCAAAATCAAGCGTCATTGTATTATGGTCAAATAATAAAATATCACAAGCAGAAATTCGTAATTGTGAAATAGCTTGATTTAAAAATACTTCTAAAACAACATCAAGATCTATTGTTGATGATATTGCTCGTTCAATACTTCTTAAGCCATTTAAGAAATCCAACCTTCTGTTTGCTTCTGAATAAAGCCTGGCATTAAGAATGGCTTGTGCTGCCTGAGCGGCCAAACCACTTATTAATGATAACTCATCTGGGCGAAACCCTCGGTTCTCTACAAAATTAACTAATGTCAGCATCCCTACTGGCATTCTTTTATGTCTAATCCTTAATGACAACATAGATTTTGCACCTATGCTATCTAATTTGTCATAACCAGGACAATCTTTTCTTTCAGAGATATCTGATACTAATATCACATCTCGATCATCATCAAACACAGCTTTACATTCGCTATCATCATTACAGAATTCTAAAATGCGCAATTCAATATCATCATTTTTTGCTGACCAT
>JBIJDE010000527.1:0-3600 GCA_044344305.1 Armatimonadota bacterium | reverse complement strand
ATGGCACGTTACAGCCACGAATATCTCATTCAATATCCTACCTGGCCTACCGAATGGCTGTTACACTCGGTGCTCATGGCATGGGATGATTACATGTATACCGGCGACACTAAGTCGCTGATTGAATTTTATGATGACTTAAAAGTAAAATGCCTTATAGAATTAGCGCGTGAAGATGGGTTGATAAGCACGGAGACAGGATTAATAACTGATGAACTTACCGCGAGTCTGCACATGAATGGCCCACGATATATTCATGGATATTACCTGAAAGATATTGTTGATTGGCCACCTGGCAGCTTTACCTCTGGTGGTACCGGAGAACGTGATGATTTTGAAATGACGGCGATAAACAATGTCGTCAACGCTTTTCATTATCGTGCATTAGTATTAATGAGCAAAATAGCAAACATTGCAGGTACAAGTGAAGATAAAGATATTTTTGAACAAAAGGCTAAAAAGCTATATTCAACATTCAATAATGTATTATTCAACGAAGAAAAAGGTATCTACCGTGATGGTGAAGGTACAAATCACTCATCATTGCACGCAAATATCTTCCCATTAGCACTGGGTCTGGTACCGCAGAAACATGTAACATCAGTAGTAGATTTCATTATTTCCCGCGGAATGGCTTGTAGTGTATATGGGGCGCAATATCTTCTTGAATCATTATATCATGCAGAATCCGCAGATTACGCTTTATCATTAATGACTGCCGATCATGACCGCGGGTGGCTGGATATGATTAAAACAGGATCAACTATGACACTGGAAGCATGGAATATCCGGTATAAAAATAACCTTGACTGGAATCATGCCTGGGGTGCCGCGCCAGCAAACATCATTCCGCGATTCATACTCGGAGTCAGTCCGCTTGAACCAGGTTTCAAACACATATTAATTGCCCCGCAACCAGGAAGTTTACGAAATATCAGCGGGAAAGTACCGACAATTCGTGGAGACATTATATTGTCATTTAATTCAACTGCAGATATAAAAACATTACAGATTGAGATACCAGCAAACACAACTGCGAAAGTAATATTGCCATGGTACTCGCCAGATAAGCCTGTAATTCTGAATGGCAAAGTCATTGAAGTTAGTGCCAGTGGAATAATTGATAACATTTGTAGCGGACAGCATATAATTACTTATTAATTGATACTTTTATTTTTTCAAAAATTTTAACTTCTTTTTATCTTAACTATCTCAAATTACCTATTGACACTCAATGATGTGAGTGGTAATATTCATTGTAACACACAGCTGTAATACATGGTGTTACAAGTATTGCAATATTAGCAGGTATTAATGTCAAATCCAGATACGCTTATCAATTTCAGACATTATCAAGATGTCGCAGATGATATGCGTACAAAAATTACATCCGGTGAATGGGGTCCCAATACAATGGTGCCCAGTCGTCGTGCGTTATCTCTGGAGTATCAAGTTGCATTAACAACCGTTGAACGCGCTGTAGCAATGCTAATTGCTGAAGGAAAACTGTTTGCTGATGGTAGACGCGGGACCTATGTAACGTCATCATCAGATATTACGGAAAACATCTCATTATACGCTATTCCATCTACACCATCACTGGGAAAACGTCGTGTTGAACGAGCAACAGTTGGTATTGTAGCATCATTATACAACTACTCAATTATAGAAAATAGCGATAATCACTGGCCAAAACAGATTCTCCACGG
The DNA here is from genome assembly GCA_044344305.1 of Armatimonadota bacterium. Classification (GTDB taxonomy): domain Bacteria; phylum Armatimonadota; class Hebobacteria; order CAIYQO01; family CAIYQO01; genus JBAXQQ01. The sequence goes on along the minus strand of JBIJDE010000527.1, from coordinate 1,891 downwards.
ATGTGAATCTACACTGTCGGATGAAATGGAAATAACCCATAAGTTTTTTAATTGTGCAAACGATGATTCATTAAACGATAATCAAATATCCGACTCATTAATTAACTTTTTAAATAATGAATCATTAGACGGCATAATAATAATAAACCAGGATGATCGTTTTGAGAAAATAATGACAAATGTTGATATCGAAAGGGTTCCTACCGTTTTCGTTAATTCAACACCGAAACCATATTCAATTTGCCAGGTTTATTATGATAGTGCCGGCGCGGGATATCTGGCTACCAGGCATTTGTTACAGCGCGGATACCGAAATATCACATATTTTGCCCCATTTGCTTATGATTGGGTTACTGAAAGACAACATGGTGTAGAAGAAGCTATAAAAAGAGTAAAAGCACAAAATGTCTCACTAAATATTTATCCGTCAGAACAGATAACCGGTGAAAGTGTTTACGACAAAACAGATATAACTCATGAAAAGACCATTGAACTGCTGAGTGTTATAAAAGAAAACTGGGGAATTGTGGCGGCTAATGATAATTTGGCTGCTGAAATAATGCGAATAACAAAAGATATGAATCTGGTTGCCGGTCGTGATTTCGGCCTTATTGCATTTGACGATTTCACGCCATCACGCGAAATGGGCATAACCAGCCTGCGTCCACCATTAGGCGCGATGGGACAAACAGCCGCAAGGTTAATGATAGATGCCTTGAAAAATGAAACCGTACCGGAAAGAGTTTGTCTAAGCTCGCGGTTGATTCCTCGTGCATCAACAATGGGTTATAATTTAAGTTGATAATTCCATTGAGAATTATATAAAAGTGGTATTTAACCACGCAATTATTCAAAGGAGGTTAAAATGAAGACGCAAACAATGCGTAAACGAGGGTTCACCCTCATTGAACTGCTGGTCGTGATAGCCATAATTGCTATCCTCGCCGCCATCCTGTTCCCGGTATTTGCCCGGGCACGTGAAAAGGCACATCAGACAACATGTACCAGCAATCTGCGGCAAATAACCGCATTAATGCTAATGTATTCTCAGGATCATGATGAAACATTGCCCAGAGCAACGACATGGTCTACTGATATTAATGCTGAAGGTGGAGTTATGGATTGTCCAACCAGCAGTTACAAAGGAACAAGCGGTGCGCCAGATTATTGTTATATAGCTGGTTGCGGCAATGGAGATACATTTCTCTCTGCTGCATCAATTGGAGCTATCAGAGACCCGTCTGCAGCCCCAATTCTCATTGACCGATTGACGTATACAGACCCTATAATGCAAAGCATTAGCAGTTATTATGTTATACATGACCCCAGTTATTCTGATGCTTTCAATTCTATTATGCAGACAATCGACCAGCGTCATTCCGGTGGGGCTAATATTGCCTTTGCTGATGGACATGTACAAATTGTTAAGCCTGTTGACCCATATTTATTCATGGGAAGCATTACTGACCTGTCTGCTATCACAAAAGTTATTGACATTGGAAAACTATATATTACTGCTGTACCATTAACTGATGCCAGTATCCATACAGCGTTAAAAGGAAAATACAATATCACAACAGCGTTTGCCGGGGCTGGTAGTGGATTTTCCGGCACGACAAATAATGCTGCGTTTTGTGATGGCACTAATATCACAACAACATTTAATCGTAATCCTGCCGGTACCCCGCCAGGTGAGATGATAGTCGCAAGCAACGATGGACATCAACCACCCTGGATGAAAGTTGGATCCGGCGGTTCGCAAATGATAGTAACAACGGCAGTACATGCCGGTTTTCCCGGTGGATGCTGGGGTACACAAACAAATTATCAATTGCAAGGTTTAAATGCAAGTGGTTCACCGGGCAGTGTTAACGCCATGACTCTAACAATT
>JBIJDE010000526.1:0-3603 GCA_044344305.1 Armatimonadota bacterium | reverse complement strand
ACAAAACCTGATTATTGGTGCGATAATGACGGTAATGGCGATATCAGGGCATGGAGAGACAATGGATAAAACAAATGCAATACCAGCGCTTGCTGCGCAACCGACGGGACATCAATTTGTGCTCATCGGTGACTCGCATACGGTTTCCCAAGGATCGCAATTTCAAGCCATCAACGCGGTGATCGACCGCCTGCAACCGCCCCCGGAGTTTGTATGTCTCGCGGGGGATCATGTTTGGGGATGGACTGAGGACGAGCAGGCACTGCGTGAACAATGGCGACAGTGGTCGAGTCAAAACAAGAGTCTCCTGACTCACCGTATTTTTCATTGCACGGCCAACCATACTGTCATAGGACCACGGAGTGCGGCGTTGTACAATGAACAGTTCCCCAATATCCCCGACAATGGGCCGACAAACGGAAAGAAGCTGAACTACTTTGTCCGGGAAGGAGACTTTCTGTTGGTCGTCGTCAACACGGCGTGGAATGTCACATGCACCGAGACTGGCGACAAAGGAGGGAAAGAAGTTGATACCAAATGGGTCGATGCGGTATTGACGAAACACGTCGATGCCCGGTACAAGTTCGTCATGGGCCACCATCCGGTTTTTCCTGTGAATGGGTTTGACGGTGGCTGGTTAGTCGAGGCAAAATCCGGCAAGCGCTTATGGGAACTCCTCGTGAAGCATGGAGTTAGCGCATACCTTTGCGCACATATCATCGCCTTTGACGTACAGGTCCGCGATGGTGTCTTGCAGATCACAAGTGGCGGCGGCGGATTTCCGTACTTCTTCGGCAAGGAGGACACCGAGTATTACCATTGTGTCCAATTGGCCGTGGAACCCAACCGCCTCCGTTGCCAAACTCTTGATACCAACGGGAAGCTGCGCGAGTGGCTGAACTGGCCACTTCTGATGCCCGCATCCGATAAGTGGAAATCCGTGACCGTCGACCATAAGCTGCCAACCTCTACTGAGATGGTAGTGGGTAACCTGCGCCAGGCGCGTACATTGTTGTTGCGATTCCGCGGTACCCACCGAAGCAATGGTCAGCAAACCTTCATGCGCGACTCCGAGAATTCCTGCCGGATCGGGATCGAGAACAACCGACTGTGTGTTCGTCTGAAACCAGTTGCGAAAGACGACATGGCATGGTTTGGCCCAACAATAGAAGAGGGGCCATTCGACCTACAACTCGCTATACACACGGGCATGGGTCCAGGAGGAGTTCTTTTCCGAAAATCAGACGAGCATGCATGGACCTCGCTCGACACCAAAGCCTGGCACGGTCCCACTGATGCCTCCTGGCCGAAGGATTGGTCATTGAATGAGGACATGAAGGTCTCCTTTTCCCTGGAGAAAACAACATTGGAGTAGAAACACCTGAGTTTAACCATCCCCAGCAGGGTCTTACCACTAAAACATGTATAAAACATAAATTTTGTACATAAAATATAAATTAATATGCAGAAATACTACTTTAAAGCTATATTTTAAGGCCTTTTTATTGATTTAACGAAAATGAGGTGTGTCAATGCCAAGACGACGTCGGGGCAGGACGTGCAGCCGCACTTATTTCTCACGCCCTTTCAAACCAGAGCAGTGAATCAGTAAGTCTGATTTTTCCCTCTCGCAGCATCAACGATTTCGTCTATATCCAAAATAATAGCTAAAAATATTGTTTTTATCCAGTATAGAAGAAATATTCGCGACAATGGAAATCTGTTGTTTGCAACCGTTAATGTTGTGTGATATATTTCCTGTATATCATAAATAATGTCTTTAAGCTGAGGTTTTATCGTGTATAGTCGAAATATTTATTTAGAAAAGCTAGTGCCTTTTTTAGGAAAACCGGTGGTGAAGGTTATTACGGGGATGCGGCGGGCGGGCAAAAGTTGTTTGGTGCGGCTGTTGATAGACAAATTGTTGTCGGAAGGGGTGCTGCGCGAGCACATCGTTTATATTGACAAAGAGTCCTATGAATTCGATGCGATACGGAATTATCACGATTTGGCGGCGCATGTCAAAGCTGTTTGCCCAAAAGATGGCGCGGGTTACTATATTTTTGTTGATGAGATACAAGAGATCGAAGAGTGGGAAAAAATTGTCGCGGACTGGTCGGGGCGACGAAATATGGATGTGGTGATTACTGGTTCAAATGCCCGCCTTCTTTCCGGCGAGTTAGCCTCGTTGCTGGCGGGACGCTATATTGAAATACCATTATTCCCGCTCTCTTTTTCAGAATTCAAGGAGTTTAACGGATTGCAGAAAACTGAGACCGCAGAAGCGTTTGGTCAGTTTTTGCGTTATGGCGGATTACCCGGGTTGCACGAGTTCGGGAAATTGTCTGAAGCGACGTTTCGTCCATTTGTCGCCGGGGTTTACGATTCGATTATGCTCAAAGACATTGTCAGTCGCCACCAAGTGCGAAACTATGTTCTGCTTGAACATATAGCACGCTATATTTTCGACAACATCGGCAATCTCACTAACGCTAACAGAATCAATGTTTTTTTGAAAAACCAGAAACTTTCAGTCGGGACAGATACGATTCTTAACTATATGCGGTGGTTTGCGGATGCGCGCCTGACCCACCGGGTGCTGCTGTATGATATCAAAGGAAAACGCCATTTGGAGGTAAACGAGAAACACTATGTAGCGGATTTGGGCTTACGTAACGCTTTGCTCGGATATCGCGCCGACGATATCAGCGGGATGCTGGAAAATGTGGTCTGCATTGAACTTCTGCGCCGCGGATACCGCGTTTCAGTCGGCAAATTCGGTGATGCTGAAATTGATTTTGTGGCTGAACGCGATGGAATGAAGACATATATACAAGTTGCGTACCTGTTGCCGTCCAAGACAACTTTTGAGCGTGAAGTAGTACCGCTGCTGGCAATTAAAGATAACTATCCTAAATTGTTGCTAACTCTTGATCGTGAGATTGGGAACGATTACGATGGAGTGCGTCGTCTTTATCTTCCAGACTGGCTTAATGCCGGGGAAAATGACTGATCGCTCAGTGGTATAATCTGAATTTATAATCCGAATAATCTACTCGACATAGACGCGTTCTGCTCTGGAGCCGATGGAGCAGAGCATTTCATAGACATGGGTGCATTTCAGGCTGGCCCAATGTTCGGCGGGGATGGTATTGTCGCCCTGGGTGCCGATGCAGACCACTTCATCGCCGGGCTGAGCATTTGGCGCCGGTTCCAGTGACACCGTGGTATAATCCATAGAAACCCGCCCAATCACCGGACAAAGCTGTCCGTTGATAAGAACATAACCGCGGTTGGACAGTGCCAGCGGCAGACCGTCGGCATATCCGGCGGCAATCGTGCCAACCAGAGTGTCTTTCATCAGCCGGCAGGTGCGGCCATAGCCGATAGAAGACCCCGCAGGCAGGCAGCGCACTGATGCAAGCCTGGTTTTTAAGGATACTACCGGTTCCAAGCCGAACATTCGCCGTCCCTGACTATCGAACAGACCATAGAGATTGATGCCGGTGCGTACATGCGTGAAGGGTGCGGAGCAGGTTTCCGGGAAATTATTAATCGCGTCACTGTTGGCGATATGAATTTTGTTAAAACTGACTCCTGCGG
>JBIJDE010000525.1:0-3606 GCA_044344305.1 Armatimonadota bacterium | reverse complement strand
TCTTGCAAGGTAATGGTAAGTTGACATACATTAATAAAACCGACAGCAAAGACGCGCGATTTTTGAGCATCGATGTAAAAGGTGCGATATCACCAGGGGATAAAGATAAAGAAAACGGGAAATTAGAGTTAAACTCCGTTCAGATGTCGTTATCCGGCGTTTTAAACATTGACATGGTAAACCCTAATAAGTATAATAGCCTTCAATTAACAGGCGAAGGTGATACTGGTAAATTAACCTTGAATACGGGCAGTATATTGAATATAATATCTGCACAGGATGTTGTACTTCATGGTACATTTAAAATTATTACAGCGAAGGCCGTAATCGGAAAATTTGAAAAAATGCGTTATAACGGAACTGATAATACGCCTTACACTGTTAATTATCTGGCAGATGGAGTAGAAGTTGTATTTCCATAAGGTATGGTTTTAAGTGGTTTATTTGTTGTATTTAATCAAATAGACCATGGAAATGACTTTGTTCTTATATTGTGTCTATAACGGTTTCGACCCCGTTAGGGGTCAGATGTTTATAGAAAATGTTGCAAAATAGATATTACGACCCCAGCGCGGGTCGGATATAATAAAAGCTGAATTATCTTTATAAGGAATATCCGACCCGCGCTGGGGTCGATTTTTATCAGATACAATACTATAAACATCTGACCCCATCCGGGGTCAACATTACATTGTATAGTTAATTTATCATTTGTAATAAATTGTTTACTTACTGGAGTCAATAAATGGTTTTTTCATCGCATATTTTCATTTATTATTTTTTGCCTATTGCGTTAATACTATATTACGCATTATGGAAAGCACCGACACGTTGGCGCAATCTTTCGCTTATTTTGTTAGGTTATATCTTCTACGGTTGGGCAAATCCTAAGTTTATATTTCTTATGTTTGCCACGACCTTTATCGATTGGCTTATCTCTTTAGTGGTAGCGTATAACTCCTGGCATTTCTGGCGAGATTGGAAAGGTGAGGTTAAACCGTTGCCGAAAGGTGAGCGGACGAAACTTCAGCGCCACGCGATAATAATATCTGTTGTTTCCAACCTGATAATGCTGGGATTCTTTAAATACTTTAACTTCTCAATGGATTCGTATAACGCACTGGTTACTTCTCTTGGAATGGAAGCCTGGCAGTGGGATACATATTTCCGTGTAATCCTACCGTTAGGTATCAGTTTTTACACATTTCAATCTCTTAGTTATACCATTGATGTATATCGTGGCGATGCCAAGGCTATGCGTAATTTTACTGACTTTTCCTGTTTCGTTTCCATGTTCCCGCATCTTGTCGCCGGTCCGATTCTCAAGTTTTCCTATCTTGCCGACCAGCTGGAGAACCGGATTCTCACCCTTGATAAGTTTGCACGCGGCGTAGGGTTCTTTGCGTTGGGAATGGCTAAAAAAGTATTGATAGCCAACCCATGCGGAAAAATAGCTGATATGTGCTTTAACGCTGGTTCGGTGCATACCGGCGATGCCTGGTTCGGAATATTAGGTTATGCTGGACAGATATATTTTGACTTCAGTGGTTACTCTGATATGGCAATTGGTCTGGGTCTAATGCTCGGATTTGTATTTGCACGTAACTTTGATCATCCGTACCGCGCCCATTCAATTACCGATTTTTGGCGTAGATGGCATATATCATTATCGACCTGGCTGCGCGAATACTTGTATATTCCCCTTGGCGGCAACCGTCTTGGCAAAGCTCGCACATACATAAATCTTGCGTTGACGATGCTCCTCGGTGGTTTGTGGCATGGCGCATCATGGAATTTTGTGATTTGGGGTGGTATTCACGGTGGCGCACTTGCCATAGAACGTGCAATTGGAAAGAAAAGCCCGTATGATTTCCTTCCTAAATTTGCCCGTATCATGTTGACTTTTACCATTGTGTTATTCGCCTGGGTATTCTTCCGGGCGGCGGATTTAAACGCAACGATGAATTATTTAAGCAGCATGGTAGGAATGGTAGGGCATGTTCAGTCTGGCGCGGATTTGCTGTCAGGAATACTTTACAAGCCATATTATGTAATAAGCTTATTAGTTGCTGGTGTGTTAATTTGGGCAGTTCCCGACACCTGGGAATATACACAAAAACTTACCTGGCCAAAGATGCTTGCCATTGCAGTATTCCTTATTTCCCTGATAGCCTTGCGCACTCAGGAATATAACCCGTTCATATATTTCATATTTTAATTGCTTTTTTTGAAATTTATTAAAGTTTCAATTCTACTGAAAACTAAAGACTGAAAACTGAAAACTAAAAATAGGTAACATAAATGACAGATAATATAGAAAAAACCGAACAGACACCAGAAAAAATAGAAGAGCAACCTCACGTTTTTATTCCGCTGTATGAGAAAAACAGCCGGGAAGAAGAGGCGGAGCTTGCGCTGAAACGAACTAAATTGACCCCGGCAATCTCGTGGACGCTGGTTATCATGTTGATGCTGATAATATTCAGTGAACCAGTGATACAAATTTCCCGCGAGTTAAGCCGTGGGGAAACGCTGAAAGTATTTGAAGTGGTAAAATTGTTGCCATCATTTGAACGTTCGGATAAGCATGGTTACAAAGGTTTCTGGCGATACTGGGGTACATTGGCAACTGTTGGCGAGATTCAAGATTTTGAGAAAGGCCTTGAGAAATCATCCGATATCGGGCAAAGTTTGCTGCCTGGTGCCCAGAATCTTCTCACCGGAACATTTAAAGCCGGCAATGAGCAGGCATACGTTGGCGTACCGGGATGGATCTTTTACCGTCCTGAGGTTGATTATTGCACAGGCAAAGGTTTTCTGGATAATGACAGTTTAAAATCCCGCAGTCGCAGTGGTGATTCTTCTGTCGAAGCAGTTCAGCCTGACCCGCGAATAGCTATATTGGACTTGCGCGATAAACTGAAAGCGCGCGGAATAGAACTCATTGTCATGCCGGCACCAATTAAACCGAGTATACAGCCGGATAAACTGGCTTCCCGTTATTCACCGAATTCTGATGTAATTCAAAATCCGTCATACACGCAATTCGTAGATGAAATGACTGACAAAGGCGTACGAATTTTTGATGTTTCAACTGATATAATAGCGCAAAAACGTGCAACAAATAAACCGCAGTACCTGGAAACTGATACCCATTGGACGCCGGAAGCGATGGAATGCGCGTCAAATTCATTGGCGAAATATATTGAGAAAGAAAATCTGTTACCTGCAACTAAGCCGACAAAATATGAACGAAGAAATGTAAATATCAGCAACATTGGTGATATCGCCGAAATGTTGAAATTACCAGCTAATCAAAAAATTTATAATAAACAAGCTGTTACTATTCATCCTGTGACAAAAGGTAACAATCCATGGCAAACTGATAAAACATCTGATGTTCTGGTAATGGGTGACAGTTTCTTCAATATCTATTCACTTGAAGGAATGCGTTGGGGGAGTGGTGCAGGTTTTGTTGAACAGTTAAGCTACAGTATGCAGCGACCACTGGATAAAATCGTTATCAACGCCGGTGGTTCATTTGCCGCCCGCAAAGAATTGGATAACCGAATGAAGCGCGGCCAAGACCCGTTGGCAGGTAAAAAG